>NZ_JBSVVZ010000029.1:0-79108 GCF_054071875.1 Pseudomonas sp. SDO524_S393
AGTCACTGGAGGAGTCGGCTGATCCACCGCTATCGCAGGCAAGCCAGCTCTCACAGGAGATCAGCTTCAGCCAGGAAGGCTTTGATTTAGAGGCGGAAGCGGCTGACCATCCCGTTCAGATCCACCGCCAGGCGCGACAGCTCGCTGCTCGCCGAACTGGTCTGGCTGGCGCCGGTTGCCGATTGCACCGACAGATCGCGGATGTTCACCAGGTTGCGGTCCACTTCCCGCGCCACCTGCGCCTGTTCTTCGGCGGCGCTGGCGATCACCAGGTTGCGCTCGTTGATTTCCACGATCGCGGTGTTGATCGTCTCCAGCGACAGGCCCGCGCCCTTGGCGATGTTCAGCGTCGACTCCGCGCGTTCGGTGCTGTTGCGCATCGAATCCACGGCGTGCTCGGTGCCGGCCTGGATACTGCCGATCATCCGCTCGATCTCGCGGGTGGACTGCTGGGTGCGGTGGGCCAGGGCGCGTACTTCGTCGGCCACCACAGCAAAACCACGGCCCGCTTCACCGGCCCGCGCCGCTTCGATCGCCGCATTCAGGGC
The DNA here is from genome assembly GCF_054071875.1 of Pseudomonas sp. SDO524_S393. Lineage (NCBI taxonomy): Bacteria > Pseudomonadati > Pseudomonadota > Gammaproteobacteria > Pseudomonadales > Pseudomonadaceae > Pseudomonas > Pseudomonas sp. SDO524_S393. The sequence continues at coordinate 549 of NZ_JBSVVZ010000029.1, forward strand.
CAGCAGGTTGGTCTGGTCGGCCAGGCCACGGATCACATCCAGCACCTTGCCGATATCACGGGACTCGTCGGCCAGGTTGCTGATCAGTGTGGCGGTGGCTTGCACATCGCTGCTCATGCGTTCGATGGCACCCACGGTTTCCTGCACCAGGTCGCGGCCATCACCTGCGGAGGCGGTGGCATCACGCGAAGCTTGCGAAGTGCTTACCGCATTGCGCGCGACTTCTTCGACGGCGCTGGTCATCTCGTTGACGGCGGTCGCGGCCTGTTCGATTTCGTTGTTCTGCTGAGTCAGGCCGCGGGCGCTTTCGTCGGTGACGGCGTTCAGTTCTTCTGCCGCGGACGCCAGCTGGGTGGCCGAACCTGCGATGCGTTGCAGGGTGTCGCGTAGCTTGTCCTGCATCTTGGCCATCGCCGCCAGCAGGCGACCGGCTTCGTCATTGCCTTCGACGTGGATCGGACGGGTCAGGTTGCCTTCGGCGACTTCTTCAGCCGCTTCCAGTGCCTGGGCAATGGGCACGGTGATGCTGCGGGTCAGCAGCCAGGCGAACAGCAGGGTCAGCGCCGTGGCGCTCACCAGCAGGCCGACCACCATATTGAAGGCCAGGTTGTACTGGTCTTCGGCTTGCTGGTTGGTGGCCAGGGCCATTTTGTTGTTGATCTCCAGCAGGCGGTTGAGCACCGAATTGACCTGGTCGGAATTGCTCAACAGTTCGGTGTTGAGCAGGGTGCGCAGCGCTTCGATCTGATTGGCCTGCGACAGGCTCTTCATGCGCTCTTCGATCTGGCGGTACTGCCCGAGCAAACGCACGTATTCGTCGTAGGCGGCGCGCTCCTCGGGGCTGTCGATCAGTTTTTCGTAGACGGCCTGGGCGGTGCGGATCTGCTGGTTGCGCAGGTCGAAGGCTTCCAGGGTCTTTTGCTGTACGTCCGGTTCGCGGTTGGTCAGCAGGCGGTATGACAGCACCCGCAGGCGCAGGGTCAATTGGGTGAACTCGTCGAGGGCGCGGATGCTCGGCACGCTGGACAGTGTGATGTCTTCGGTGGCACCGCGGATCTTGCTCATCTGGTTCAGGGCAAATACACCGAGAAACAACATGAGTGCACCAATCAACGCAAAGCCGAGGAAGGCCCTCGGAGCGATATTCATATTACGAAGCGACATGTTGTGATCCTGGGAGAAGCGCGATCCGTGCGGTCATGAGACGGGGTGTGTATGACCTATCGGTCATGCGACTAAAGTCTTAAGGGGGTGTGCGTTTTTGTCGCATCGGACGAGGGGGCAGAGGGTTTCAGGAACCAGATGGGGGAAATGCAGTCACTAAGGCTCGAAAGTGTGGCCCGGCCCTTGGAAATCGGGCCGCACGCCGGGGATAAACCCTGGCATCCGAGGTGAATTTTCTTTATCGTCACCGCCCTTTTAAAAAGCCCGAGAAATCAAAATGTTAGAAGCATCCCTCAGTCAGCTGGAACAGCTGGTCAGCGACCTTGTACAACAGAATCAGGACCTGCTGGGCACCAACGAATCCCTCAAGACCGAACTGGCCCGCGCCAAGGATGAGAACGACAGCCTGCAATTGAGCCTGATGGAGCAGGAAGAGAAACAAGGCGCCACCGCCGCCCGTATCCAGGCCTTGGTTGAGCGCGTGAGCGCAGGTCCTGTCAGCGCATGAATGAAGGCATAAAGGTCGTTTCGATTCTCGGAGAGGATTACTCGATCAAGGCTCCGGCCGGGGAAGACCAGACCCTGATGAGCGCCGTGACCCTGCTCAAGGCCTCCCTGGCCACCACCAAGAAAAAGTACCCGACCCTGATCGGAGACAAACTACTGGTGCTGGCCGCCTTGAACCTGTGTGCCGAACAGATCGACATGCAAAAGCGTCACCAGCAGGAACTCGACCGTTACCAAGAGCAAGTCAGCGCCACGGTCGAGGTGATATCCAAGGCGATCGGACAGCCTTAGAACCATTCATCCTGCATGGCCAGGCACGTATCGTCACGTGCTTCCAGAATCGCCAGTGCATGATGGCAGCCCGGTATTTCCCAGGTCAGGAAGTACCGGGCCGCCTGGAGCTTGCCTTTATAGAAGGCCACATCCGCCGCATTGCCGGTGGCCAACCCTGCTTCTGCGTGTATGGCTTGTTCCAGCCAGCGCCAGCCAATCACCGTGTGCCCGAATACTGTGAGGTACAGCGCCGAATTTGCCAGGCTGCTGTTGACCTTGCCCTGGGCCAAATCCGTCAGCAGGCCGAGGGTGACGGTTTGCAGGCGGTTGACCAAGTGTTCCAGCGGCTCCCGGAGTGGGGTGAGGCCTGGATATTGCTGGGCACGGGCGCCGGTTTCGGCGATCAGTCTGATCAGTTGCTTCAAGCCTGCGCCGCCGTTTTGCGCCAGCTTGCGCCCGAGCAGGTCCAGGGACTGAATGCCATGGGTGCCTTCATGAATCGGGTTCAGACGGTTGTCACGGTAATACTGTTCCACCGGGTATTCGCGGGTGTAGCCGTGGCCACCGAGAATCTGGATCGCCAGTTCATTGGCTTTGAGGCAGAACTCCGACGGCCAGGATTTGACGATAGGCGTGAGCAGGTCCAGCAGTTCATGGGCCTGCTTGCGTTCGGCTTCGGTGCCCAGCGTCGTGGTGTCATCGAACAGGCGCGCGGCGTAGAGACCCAGGTCGAAGGCGCCTTCCACATAGGCTTTCTGGGTCAGCAGCATGCGTTTGATATCGGCATGCTGGATGATCGATACCGGTGCGGTGGTCGGGTCTTTGCTGTCGGGCAGGCGACCTTGCGGGCGCTCGCGGGCGTAGTCCAGCGAATAAAGGTAACCGGCATAGCCGAGCATTACCGCGCCCATGCCCACGCCGATGCGCGCCTCGTTCATCATCTGGAACATGCAACTCAGGCCCTGGTGCGGCTTGCCTACCAGATAGCCGACACAGTCGCCGTTATCGCCGAAGTTGAGTGCCGTGGACGTGGTGCCGCGCCACCCCATCTTGTGGAACAGCCCGGCCAGCAGCACATCGTTGCGCCGGCCCAGGCTGCCGTCGTCGTTGACCAGGAACTTGGGCACGATGAACAACGAAATGCCCTTCACCCCGGGCGGCGCGTCGGGCAGCTTGGCCAGCACCATGTGCACGATATTTTCCGACAGCGGATGGTCGCCACCGGAGATGAAGATCTTGTTGCCCTTGAGTCGATAAGTACCGTCGGCCGCAGGCTCTGCCCGTGTACGAATATCCGACAGTGACGAGCCCGCATGGGGTTCGGTCAGGGCCATGGTGCCGAAGAAGCGGCCCTCGATCATCGGTTGCAGGAAGCGTTGTTTCTGATCGTCGGTGCCGAAGCTTTCGATCAGGTTGGCCGCGCCCATGGTCAGGAACGGGTAAGACGTGGACGCGGCGTTGGCCGACTGGAAGTGTGCAAAACAGGCTTGGGACAGCAAGGTAGGCAGTTGCATGCCGCCGGCGTCGAAACTTCGCGCGGCATTGAGGAAACCGGCTTCGAGGAAGGCATCCACGGCGGTTTTCACTTCAGGAATCAGGATCGCCTCGCCATTCTCGAAGCGCGGTTCGTTCTCGTCGTTCTTGCGGTTGTGAGGGGCGAAGTACTTTTCGGCGATGCTGCGCGCTGTGCTGATCGCGGCATCGAAGGTTTCGCGGTTGTGCTCGGCAAACCGCTCGCGCTGGGTCAGGCCCTCGGCATCGAGGACTTCGTACAGCTCGAAAGCCAGATTGCGGGAACTGAGCAGCGTCTCGGACATGGCGGGTTACCTATGTGGGAATAGGGCCGAGTCTAAGTGCGCGAATAGAGGCTGGATAGCAAGATTGATCTGGGTGATGGAGCGGCAAAACAGACGCGGTCCCTGTGGGAGCTGGCTTGCCTGCGATGAGGCCGTGCCAGTCGACATCTTTGTCGCTGATCCGCCGCTATCGCAGGCAAGCCAGCTCCCACAGGGTTTACTGCGTTTCTACCGTTAGCCGATAGTCATCAGGCTGGCGTTACCGCCCGCCGCAGCCGTGTTGACGCTCAACGCCCGCTCGATCACCAGGCGTTCCAGCGCAATCGCCGTTTCGCCCTGGGATAAGCCCTGTACCCCGACAATCGCCCCGCCCCGTTGCGCCACTTGCTGGCACACCGCGCGCAATTGATCGGAATCACCGTGGTGCAGAACCGCGTCGAACACCACCTCATCCTTGGTCCAGTCAGCCACGCGCCTGATCTTCGCCTGAATGTCCTTCGGCAGGCGTGAGAACAAGGCCTTGGTCAGCTCAGTCTCCGGCCATACCGCCGAACCGCCTACGGCAAGCACTGCCGCCAGTTGCGTCAACAGGTCGCCTTCCACGTCCGCCAGGCACAGTACGTGCTCGCGGGGCAGGATGGCGTAGCTGTTGCGCTCGCCGGTCGGGCCGGCCAGTTGGCGGGTTATACCGCTTTGCGATTGCGCGGCGAACTGGCTGCACAGAGCGCTCAGGTCGCTGAACTGATTGCTGTCGGCCCAGGTTTTCAGGGTGGTCAGCGGCTGGCCCATGGCATCGCGCAGGCGCACGTCCGGTGCGGCCAATGTGTCGCCGCGAACGAAGGACTGTTCGATTGCATCGGTAGGACGTGTCGACAGCAGGCGGTACAGGTACAGCGGGCCACCGGCTTTCGGGCCGGTGCCCGACAGGCCTTCGCCGCCGAACGGTTGCACACCGACCACGGCGCCGACGATGTTGCGGTTCACGTAGACGTTACCGGCGTTGACGTTGTCGATCACCTTGGCGATGGTCTCGTCGATGCGGGTGTGCACGCCCAGGGTCAGGCCATACCCGGAAGCGTTGATCTGGCCGATCAACTGGTCGATCTCTTTGCGCTTGTAACGCACCACGTGCAGCACCGGGCCGAAGATCTCCCGTTGCAGTTCGTCGAAGCTTTCCAGTTCGATCAGGGTGGGTGTCACGAAGGTGCCGCGCTTGATCTCTTCACCGTCGGCAATCGCTACTTGATACACCGTGCGGCCCTTGTCGCGCATGGCCTGGATGTGTTTTTCGATGCCGGCCTTGGCCTCGGCGTCGATCACCGGGCCGATATCCACCGACAGACGTTCCGGGTTGCCCAGGCGGCATTCGGCCATGGCACCCTTGAGCATCTCGATCACACGGTCTGCCGAATCTTCCTGCAGGCACAGCACACGCAGGGCCGAGCAGCGCTGACCGGCGCTGTCGAAGGCCGAGGAGACGACGTCGATCACCACTTGTTCGGTGAGGGCCGAGGAGTCCACGATCATCGCGTTCTGACCACCGGTCTCGGCGATCAGCGGGATTGGACGGCCCTGGGCGTCGAGGCGCCCGGCAACGTTGCGCTGCAGCAAGCGCGCAACTTCAGTGGAGCCGGTGAACATCACACCTTTGACGCGATCATCTCCGACCAGGCGAGCACCGACGGTTTCGCCCTGGCCTGGCAGCAATTGCAGCACGCCTTCAGGGATGCCGGCTTCCAGCAGAATGCGCACGGCCTGGGCGGCGACCAGCGGGGTTTGCTCGGCCGGTTTGGCCAATACCGGGTTGCCGGCGGCCAATGCAGCAGCGACTTGACCACTGAAAATCGCCAGCGGGAAGTTCCACGGGCTGATGCACACCACCGGGCCCAATGGGCGATGGGCGTCGTTGGTGAAATCGTTGCGTGCCTGCACCGCGTAATAGCGCAGGAAATCCACGGCTTCACGCACTTCGGCGATGGCGTTGGCGAAGGTCTTGCCGGCTTCGCGGGCCAGCAGGCCCATCAGTGGCTGGATCTCGCCCTCCATCAGGTCGGCGGCGCGCTCCAGGATCGCCGCGCGTTCGGCGGGCGGAGTGGCCTGCCAGATCGGCCCGGCGTTGATGGCACACTGAATGGCATTGTCGACGTCTTCGACAGTGGCTTCCTGCACCTGGCCAACCACGTCACGCAAATCGGACGGGTTCAGCACAGGGGCGGCGGTTTGATTGCTGGACGCGCAACCCAGCATCGGCGCGGCCTTCCAGTTGTTGTGGGCGGTGGCCAGCAGGGCGCAGGACAACGACGCCAGGCGGTGTTCGTTGGCCATATCGATCCCGGCCGAGTTGGCGCGATCGCTGCCGTACAGGTCGCGGGGCAGTGGAATGCGTGGGTGCGGCAGGCCGAAACCGCCTTCGACGGTCGCCATCTGCTCGATGCTCGCGACCGGATCAGCCACCAGTTCCTGAATCGAAATCGACTGGTCGGCGATACGGTTGACGAACGACGTGTTGGCGCCGTTTTCCAGCAAGCGGCGGACCAGATACGCCAGCAGGGTTTCGTGGGTACCGACCGGTGCGTACACGCGGCACGGGCGGTTCAGCTTGCCATCGGCAACTTTGCCCACAACCTGCTCGTACAGCGGTTCGCCCATGCCGTGCAGGCACTGGAACTCGTACTGGCCGGGGTAATAGTTCTGGCCGGCGATATGGTAGATGGCCGACAGCGTGTGGGCGTTGTGCGTAGCGAACTGCGGGTAGATGACTTCCGGTACCGACAACAGTTTGCGTGCGCAGGCAATGTAGGAAACGTCGGTGTACACCTTGCGGGTGTACACCGGATAGCCTTCCAGGCCTTCGACCTGGGCGCGCTTGATCTCGCTGTCCCAGTACGCGCCTTTCACCAGGCGGATCATCAGGCGGTGGCGGCTACGGCGGGCCAGGTCGATTACGTAATCGATCACATACGGGCAGCGTTTCTGATAAGCCTGGATCACGAAACCGATGCCGTTCCAGCCGGTCAGTTGCGGCTCGAAGCACAGGCGTTCCAGCAGGTCCAGCGACAGCTCCAGGCGGTCGGCTTCTTCGGCGTCGATGTTCAGGCCGATATCGTATTGCTTGGCCAGCAAGGTCAGGGACAGCAGGCGCGGGTACAGCTCGTCCATCACGCGCTCGTACTGCGCGCGGCTGTAGCGCGGGTGCAGTGCGGAGAGCTTGATGGAGATGCCCGGGCCTTCATAAATCCCACGGCCGTGGGACGCTTTGCCGATGGAATGAATGGCTTGTTCGTACGAAGCCAGGTACTTCTGGGCATCGTGTTCGGTGAGGGCGGCCTCGCCGAGCATGTCATAGGAGTAACGGAAACCCTTGGCTTCGAACTTGCTGGCGTTGGCCAAGGCTTCGGCGATGGTTTCGCCGGTGACGAACTGCTCGCCCATCAGGCGCATGGCCATGTCGACGCCCTTGCGGATCATCGGCTCGCCGCTCTTGCCGATGATGCGGCTCAAGGACGAGGTCAGGCCGGCTTCGTTGTGGGTGGCGACCAGCTTGCCGGTCAGCAGCAGGCCCCAGGTGGCGGCGTTGACGAACAGCGACGGGCTGTTGCCCAGGTGCGGTTGCCAGTTGCCGGTGCTGATCTTGTCGCGGATCAGCGCGTCGCGGGTGCCTTTGTCCGGGATGCGCAGCAGCGCTTCGGCCAGGCACATCAGGGCAACGCCTTCCTGGGACGACAGGGAAAATTCCTGCAACAGGCCCTGAACAATACCGGCACGGCCACCGGCACTCTTCTGATTGCGCAGTTTCTCGGCAATCGAAGCCGCCAGCTTGTTGGTGGCTTCGGCCATCGGCGCCGGCAAGCGGGCCTGTTCGATCAGCATCGGCACCACTTCCGGCTCGGGGCGGCGGTAGGCGGCGGTGATGGCGGCGCGCAACACCGACTGCGGCAGGATGCTTTCGGCGAATTCAAGGAAGCACTGGTGGGCGTGGTCGGTCTGGACCTCGCCGGCGTCGTCAGCGCTATTGCTGCTCAGGCCATTGAGTTCGGTCAGGGTTGCACCACCCTCCAGTTTCTCCAGGTAATTGAAAATCGCCTGCTTGATCAGCCAGTGCGGCGTGCGATCAATGGAGGTCGCGGCAGCCTTCAGGCGCTCGCGGGTCGGGTCGTCGAGTTTGACCCCAAGGGTGGTCGTAGCCATTTTCTTATCCTCATGGGTGCCACTACCGAGTGGCATCAGCTGGCGGCAAGATTAGCTTTGCGAATGGTGAGGTGCAACCGGGTGCAACCCATTTTCTTCATGAAATTTTTGATCGTGATCGGGAAAAAATCCAGGAAACTTAGATTTCGCTTCGTCTTGGTGCGTTTACTTCTGAAATCGGCTGTTCTTGCTCCGAAAGGGAGCAAAAAACGTGGGTTTTGCCTGAAATGTACCAAGGTGCAACTTATTCTCAAGAAACTGGTTGCACCTTATTTGCTTTGTTGAATAGCATTCGCGCCCAAGGTGCAACCAACTCAAGGTTCGGTTCATCGGCTGACGGCTTTCCTGGGGAAACGTCAGTCATAAATGCGCGGCACTCAGCTTCGTCTACCCCTCTACACAGCGGGTGGCCGTCTGACAGACCGCCGCTACATAAAAACAAAGCCAGGGCGTCACTTTTATGAGCGTTACCAATCCCACCCTGATCACGTTTGTGATCTACATCGCTGCCATGGTGCTGATCGGCTTCATGGCCTATCGCTCCACCAACAACCTTTCCGATTACATCCTGGGCGGTCGCAGCCTCGGCAGCGTGGTCACGGCCTTGTCGGCCGGCGCTTCCGACATGAGCGGCTGGCTGTTGATGGGCCTGCCGGGCGCGATCTACATGTCCGGCCTGTCGGAAAGCTGGATCGCCATCGGCCTGATCGTCGGTGCCTACCTCAACTGGTTGTTCGTGGCCGGTCGCCTGCGGGTGCAGACCGAGCACAACGGCGACGCCCTGACCCTGCCGGACTACTTCTCCAGCCGTTTCGAAGATAAAAGCGGCCTGCTGCGGATCATCTCCGCCGTCGTGATCCTGGTGTTCTTCACCATCTACTGCGCCTCCGGCATCGTGGCCGGCGCCCGCTTGTTCGAAAGTACCTTCGGCATGTCCTACGAGAGCGCCCTGTGGGCCGGTGCCGCAGCGACTATCGCCTACACCTTCGTTGGCGGTTTCCTGGCCGTCAGCTGGACAGATACCGTGCAAGCCACGTTGATGATCTTCGCGTTGATCCTCACGCCGATCATCGTGCTGCTGGCCACCGGCGGCGTCGATACCACCTTCCTGGCCATCGAAGCCAAGAACCCCGACAACTTCAACATGCTGAAGAACACCACTTTCATCGGCATCATTTCGCTGATGGGCTGGGGGTTGGGTTACTTCGGTCAGCCGCACATCCTCGCGCGCTTCATGGCGGCGGATTCGGTGAAGTCGATTGCCAACGCGCGCCGCATCTCCATGACCTGGATGATCCTGTGCCTGGGCGGCACCGTGGCGGTGGGCTTCTTCGGCATCGCCTACTTCTCGGCCCATCCGGAAGTGGCGGGCCCGGTCACCGAAAACCACGAACGTGTGTTCATCGAGCTGGCCAAACTGCTGTTCAACCCATGGATCGCCGGTGTGCTGCTGTCGGCCATTCTGGCGGCGGTGATGAGTACCCTGAGCTGCCAGTTGCTGGTGTGCTCCAGCGCCTTGACCGAGGACTTCTACAAGACCTTCCTGCGCAAGAATGCCTCGCAGCTTGAGCTGGTGTGGGTCGGTCGCCTCATGGTGCTGGTGGTTGCCTTGATCGCCATCGCCATGGCCGCCAACCCGAACAACCGCGTACTGGGCCTGGTGAGCTATGCCTGGGCCGGCTTCGGCGCGGCGTTTGGCCCTGTGGTGCTGATCTCGGTGATCTGGAAAGGCATGACCCGTAACGGCGCACTGGCCGGCATCCTGGTGGGTGCGATCACCGTGATCGTGTGGAAACATTTCGAATTGCTCGGCCTGTACGAAATCATCCCGGGCTTCATCTTCGCCAGTCTGGCGATCTACCTCGTGAGCAAGCTGGGTGCGCCGACCGCGGGTATGGTTGCGCGCTTTGATGCGGCAGAAAAAGACTACAAGCTCAACAAATGATTCGCTGGGTGCCGAGCGCCCCATGAGTTGAAAAAGAGGCCCGCGTCCTACGGATAGCGGGCCTTTTTATATGCGTGGTTTTCATCGGTCCGAAGAAGGTTCCGACCTGCGAGCGTAGGGTTTTACTGATTTGCTCGGTCTGTGTTCGGCAGGACGAAACAGTGGTGCAGAATCGTCCGCCTCTTCCTCGCAGAGAAACATCGGATGTTCGCTCCTGCCAATCAAAGCGCCTTTACCCTGACCCTCGACGGGGCACCCAGTGAACTCAAGGTTTTCGAGTTCAGCGGTATGGAAGCCATCAGTCAGCCCTACTGTTTTGACCTGGAACTGGTCAGTGAACAGCCTGATATCGACCTGGAAAGCTTGATGCACCGTCAGGCCTATCTCGCATTCGACGATCAGGGGCACGGCGTGCACGGCCTGATATCCCGGGTGGCCCAAGGCGATTCCGGGCGTCGGCTGACGCGCTACCAGGTCAGCCTGGTGCCGCAACTGGCGTACCTGGCGCACAGCAGTCATCAGCGCATTTTCCAGCACCAGACGGTGCCGCAGATCATTGCACAGGTCTTGGTAGGGCAGGGCATTCAGAGCGACCGGCACCGTTTCCAGCTGAGCGGCACGTACCCAGCGCGCGAGTACTGCGTGCAGTTCGGCGAGACCGACCTGGCCTTCATTCAGCGGCTGTGTGCCGAAGCGGGTATTCACTATCACTTCCAGCATGCGGCTGATCGCCATCTGCTGGTATTCGGGGACGACCAGACCGTATTTGCCCGGGCGGATCAGTCGACGCCTTACAGCCCCGGGTCTGGAATGGTGGCGGATACCTCGGCGATCAAGCGTTTTGCGGTGCAACTGCAAACCCGTCCCTCAAGCGTCAACCTGCGGGACTACGACTTCCGCAAGCCGCGTCTGACTCTCGAGAGTGAGGTGGCCGGGGAACAACTTCCGCTGCTGGAGCAACAGGCCTATCCCGGTCACTTTGCCGACCGCGCCCATGGCAAGTACCTCGCCCAGCGCGGTTTGGAACGCCACCGTAGCGAGTACCGGCAGGCGCATGGCAAAGGGGATGAACCGGCGTTGGCCAGTGGTCGGTTTCTCACCTTGAGCGGGCACTTGCGCGAGGAGTGGAACGACCTGTGGCTGGTGACCCATGTCACCCATGAGGGCAAGCAACCCCAGGTGCTGGAAGAGGCCGTGACCGAAGTGCCGGGCGGGGCGTTTCGTCAGGGTTATCGCAATGAGTTTGTCGCGCTGCCATGGGATGTGATCTTTCGTCCACCGCTGCCGGAACAACCGCGCCCCAGCGTTGCGGGCTATCAGCATGCGGTGGTCACCGGCCCCGTGGACAGTGAGATTCACTGTGACGAATACGGCAGGGTCAAGGTGCAGTTGGCCTGGGACCGTGAAGGTGAGCGCAACGAGCATTCCAGTTGCTGGCTGCGGGTCGCCAGTAGCTGGGCCCATGATCGCTATGGCGCGGTGCTGATTCCGCGGGTGGGCATGGAAGTGCTGGTGGGGTTCGTCAATGGCGACATGGATATGCCGCTGGTGATGGGCTGCCTGCCCAACGCGGCCACGCCGGTGCCCCTCGACCTGCCGGCCGAAAAGACCCGCAGTATCTTCCGCAGCCACAGCAGCCCCGGTGGTGGCGGCTACAACGAACTGCGCATCGAAGACCGCAAGGGTGCCGAGGAAATTTACCTGCGTGCCCAGCGGGATTGGACCCAGCATGTGTTGCATGACCATCGGCTAACCGTGGGAGGCGAGTCCCATCATGAGCTGCAAGGCGAAGAACAGCGCATCACCCACGGCAATCGCCTGACTGAACTCAAGCAGGACGACCACTTGGTGGTCGGTGGTTCGCAGCAGATGCGTGCAGGGCGGACGATTCAGATCGGCGCCGGGCAAAGCGTGGTCATCGACGCGGGCGTCACCGTTACGATTCAGGCGGGCGGACAGTCCATCACACTGTCGGCGGGCGGTATTTTCAGCAGTGTGCCCATCCAGTTGGGTGGAGCGTTGGCTCCACCAGCGTCACCGCTGATACCTGGAATCAAGGAAAAGCTGCTGGCGGTCATTCCGGCACCGTTGAGCCCTGTGCAAGTGGCCAGCTTGAAGCGAAGCGCGCCGTTTTGCGAAGAGTGTGAGCGTTGCAAGAATGGTCAGTGTGACCTTGCGCAACACGCTGTTAAGGGGGGGGCTGATGGTAGGGCCTCAAGTGTCTAGCCCGGTTTTTATATCGTGCAACGCGCGATGTCTCTGGATGCGTTGGAAAAATCGCTGTTCGAATCGCCCAGCGCTATCGTCCTCGAGCGCTTTCGCAGCCTCAATCCGCAGCTCACACAATACGCCAGGCCGGGGCAGATGCTCGTCCTTAGCGATCCGCTCAACAGCCAATGTACTCGTGAAGAGGCACTGCTGATGGGGGCTGCACGTGAGGTAAACGATGCGGTGGCGCCGATGAGTGATGAGGACGCGGCGTTTATGGTGGAGCACCATCAAGAGATTGGTGCGTTTTTGGCACAGAGCTCGATGGCAATGGGGGTGGGATCCTCAATGGTAGAAAAAAACTTGGTCGATATTACAAATAACCTCAAGAGCCTTGAAAAGTTACATGTTGATACCTTTCTTAAATATGGAAAGCTACAAGGTGAGGAATTCTTTGCCGAGAGAAAAATTTTGTTAAATCAGTTGGATGACGGTCTTGGTCCCCTAGTGCGCAAAGGCGTTGGAATGCCCGATCATCCGAAGCTAAAAAGTGCGATGGGCATCTCTAGTCGAAGTCTTGTTCATCATTGGAAGGAGGCGGGTGTCTCAGGAGGAATTCCTGGATATGCAACACATATTCAGGGGGTGGCTCGGGCGAGCCAGTACATGAAAATGGGAGGGTTCGTCGGTATTGGACTGGGGGTTTCGGCTTCAGCACTGAAAGTCAAGGAAACCTGTTGGGTTGGAAGTGCGGCCGAGTGTAGGAAAGTTAAGCTCACGGAGGGCGGGAGTTTTGTGGGCTCCGTTGGCGGTGGTGGCGTGGGTGCGTACTTGGGCACATTGTTAGCCACTCCAGTATGTATTGCCATAGGCGCAGGAACCGTTGGCCTTGGCGGGTTAGTTTGCGGAGTGGTGGTTGTGGGTGCTGGGGCAGCATTAGGCGGAGAGGGCGGTACTCAGTTAGGGGGCAAGCTGGGGGAGGTCGTTTATGAGGGGATGAAGTAAGTATGGAAGGCGCAAGGGTTTTATATTCGTATTGTTTGGTAGTCGCGGCGATATGGGGAGTTATTGTTTTAATAGGGCAGGTGTATTTTTCATATTGTAAAGTCGATGAGATATTGCAGTGTCTGGGTGCTTCAAAATTGGTCTCTTATCGTAAAAATTTTATTGGTCCTGATTTTTTCAGCAAGACCTTTTTTGTGAATGCTGTCGTAGGAATGTTTATTTTTCAGAAAACCTATATTAGGGATGGAGCTGTTACGCGTGAAGAGTTGGACAAAGTCCCTCGCCGATTGATGCGTGAGTTGAGGCTCTGGGGCTTTTTTTTAATAGGTATGGGGGGGTATGCGATTACTTTGTGGTGTGTGGGTGAATATGTCGGCTGGCTTAAATGAGAGTTTTAGGCGGGGTAACTGCTGAACACGGATTACTTATCTACTTTATGTGTGAGAAGGAATATTTCAAATGCTCAAGCGGTTACTGCCCGGCGCGTGGCAATCCCACTACCCGCTTCAATCTACCGAGTGTTTGTTCGTCGTCCTGAGTAGCGTCAGCGATGCAGAGCCACTCAATGTTTGGCGAGCCTTGACACCCGGGGTGCTGCTTCAGCCTATCTGGGCGGGCACGGCCTATGCCGAATGGAGTGAGGTGATGCCCTATGTCGGCATCATCGAGCCCAACTGCCCCTTCCTCGATTGGATAGCAAATACCGATTCAACCGACTGGGGTTGGCTGGCGGTATCGTCCAGCTCGTTGGAAACCGTGGTTGCGCATTTGCAAAGCCTCACGAAGGTGCGCCTGCCCGACGGCCAGGAGGTGTTCCTGCGTTTCTGGGATGGCGCTCAGTTTCTGCCGATCCTTCAGCAGTGTGGGGCTGAAATATTGCCGGTTTTCCAGCGCTATCTGATCAATGGCCAATCGCTGTCGGTGGCGACGGACGCGGTGGCGGCGGCCAAAACCAGCCCATGGTGGCGGGTTCCCGCACCTTTGCTGAAACATCTCTCGGAGCAGTCACCGCAAACCCTGATCGATAACCTGCTGCAATGGCTTGAAGAGCAACGTCCTGATTTGTACACCGCGTTCAAACCTGAGACGTTGCAGCACAAGATCACCTACTTCGCGCGTAGCCCGGGTGTCAGCCATGATGCTCTGGTCGATTACCTGGCGCTGGAACTGACCTGAGCTCACGGGTTGTGGCGACGGTATCGGCCCGACACGCAACCCTGCACCTTTGCCCCTGTAGAAGGTAAACTTCGCCCCCTGCGCAGGAGCAACCATGAATTATCGTCACGCCTTTCACGCCGGCAACCATGCCGATGTCTTCAAACACCTGACCTTGACCCGCCTCATCGCCCTGATGTCGCGCAAGGAGCAGCCGTTCGCCTACCTCGATACCCACGCCGGCATCGGTCTGTATGACTTGCAGGGTGACCAGGCCAACCGCACCGGTGAATACCTGGAAGGCATCGCACGTCTGTGGGGCGAGAGCGAGCTGCCGCCGCTGACGGCTGACTATATGCGTGTGCTGCACGAGATGAACCCGGATGGCCAGCTGCGCTACTACCCGGGTTCGCCGGAACTGGCGCGTCGGCTGACGCGCCCCCAGGATCGCGTGCTGCTCAATGAGAAACACCCGGATGACGGCGTGCTGCTCAAGGACAACATGAAGGGCGATCGCCGGGTCAAAGTGCATCTGGGCGAGGGCTGGCACGTACCGCGAGCCCTGCTGCCGGTGCCGGAAAAACGCGCGTTGATGCTGATTGATCCGCCGTTCGAAAAACTCGACGAGATGCAACGCTGTGCCGCATCCCTCAAGGACGCCGTGGGGCGTATGCGCCAGACCGTTGCGGCGATCTGGTACCCGGTGAAAGACCAGCGCATGTTGCGCCGCTTCTACCAGGACCTGGCCGGCACCGGTGCGCCAAAGCTGCTGCGTGTGGAGTTGCTGGTACACCCGCTGGACACCCCCAACACCCTGACCGGCTCGGGCCTGGCGATTGCCAACCCGCCGTGGGGCCTGGAGGAGGAACTGCGTGAGTTGCTGCCGTGGCTGTCCAAAAAACTTGGCCAGACCCAGGGTGGGTGGCAGATGGATTGGCTGATCGCCGAGTAAATAGTTGCCCGTCAGAACGCTATCGCGGGCAAGCCCGCTCCCACATTTGGAATGCATTCCAAGATGGGAGCGGCGGTGCGACGATTCGACTTGCCCGCGATGCTTTTGGCTTTAGATCGGGCAAGTCACGCCTGTGCCGCCGATCCCGCAATACCCTTGCGGGTTCTTCGCCAGGTACTGCTGGTGATACGCCTCGGCGAAGTACACCGTCGGGGCTTCTTCGATTTCCGTGGTAATCACGCCCAGGCCGGCCTTGGTCAGTTCCCCCTGATACGCCTCGGCACTGGCCTGCGCTGCTGCCAATTGCTCTGGCGTGGTGGCGTAGATCACCGAGCGGTACTGGCTGCCGATGTCGTTGCCCTGACGCATGCCCTGGGTCGGGTTGTGCAGTTCCCAGAACATTTTCAACAGATCTTCGTATTTCAGCTTGGCCTGGTCATACACCACCAGCACCACTTCACTGTGGCCGGTCAGGCCCGAGCAGACTTCTTCATAGGTCGGGTTCGGCGTGTAGCCGCCGGCGTAGCCGACCACGGTGCTGACCACGCCATCACGCTGCCAGAAGCGGCGTTCAGCGCCCCAGAAGCAGCCGAGGCCGAAAATCGCAAAACCCACGTCTTCAAAGAACGGGCCCAGCAGCGGCGTGCCGTTGACGAAGTGAGTCTCTGGCAGCGCCATCGGGGTTTCGCGGCCAGGCAAAGCTTGTTCTGCAGTAGGGAGCACGTTTTTGTTCACCAGAATTTCCGAGCGCAAGGCCATGATCAGTCCTCTCAGTCAGAGTGAGTAATGTAAGAAATCAGACAGCCAGTGTGCCCGAGTGTTACAGCGCTGTCAGGCGATTGGCCCGCGCGGGTAGCGTTTGAGCGACGCCAGCAGCTCTGCACCGGGAATCGGCCGGTCGAACAGGTAGCCCTGACCGACATCGCAACGGTGCCGGCGCAGGAATGCCAATTGCTCGGCGGTCTCGATGCCCTCGGCCACCACCTTGAGCTTGAGGTTGTGAGCCATGGCGATCACTGCCGAGGTGATTTCCATATCGTCCTGGTTATCCGGGATTTCGTGGATGAAGCTGCGATCGATCTTAATGATGTCGATGGGGAATTTTTTCAAGTAGCTCAGCGACGAGTAACCGGTACCGAAGTCGTCCATGGCCAGGGTCAGGCCGAAGCTTTTCAGCTGGTCCAGTTGCAGGCGCGTGTCTTCGGTGGCTTCCAGCAGCAGACCTTCGGTCAGCTCAAGCTCCAGCAGGTTGGCCGGCAGCTGTTCTTCCTTGAGGATGGCGGCGATCGATGCCACCAGGTCCGGGTCGGAGAACTGCTTGGGGGACAGGTTGATCGCCACCTGCAAGTTACCCATGCCGGCGGCGCTCAGTTGCTTGCTCATGCGGCAGGCTTGGCGCGCGATCCATTTGCCGATGGGGATAATCAGCCCGGTCTCTTCCGCCACGCTGATGAACTGATCGGGGCGGATCATGCCTTTTTCCGGGTGGTTCCAGCGCAACAGCGCCTCCATGCCCAGCAAGCGGCCGCTGCGCAGGCACAGCTTGGGCTGGTAGAACACGTCCAGCTCGTTCTGGGTCAGTGCACGACGCAGGTTGTTTTCCACGAACAGTTTGTAGCTGGCCTCGGCGTTGAGCGCCTCGGTAAACACCTGTACCTGGTGTTTGCCGTTGGCCTTGGCTTTGTGCAGGGCCAGGCCGGCGTTACGCATCAGGGTCTGCGGATCGCGGCCATGCAAGGGCGCACAGGCGAGGCCCACGGAGCCGGTCACACTGATCAACTGGTTGTCGACGAACATCGGTTTGTCGAGGGTGGCAAGCAATTGGCCGGCGATCTGCTGGCCGGTTTCCAGATCGGTGTCGTCCAGCAGCACTGCGAATTCGTTACTGGCAAAGCGTGCAAGGCTGCCGCCGGCACTCAGGCTGTTGCGCAGGCGCCGGGCCAGGCTGATCAGCAACTTGTCGCCGGTCTGGTGGCCGAGGCTGTCGTTGATGCGCTTGAAGTTGTCGATGTCTACCAGCAGCAGGCTGATCGGGCTGTCGCTGTCCCGGGCGAAGCGTTCATCGAGGTTACGGATGAACGCCGGGCGGTTGCCCAGGTTGGTCAGGTTGTCGGTGTAAGCCAGGCGTTCGATGCGCTGTTGCGCAAGCTTGGTCTGGGTAATGTCTTCGTAGATGCCGATGTAGTGGGTCAACTCGCGGTTGTCGCCATACACCTTGGAAATCGACAGCTGGCCCCAGTAGGGCTCCAGGTTCTTGCGGCGGCTCTTGAATTCACCCTGCCAGCTGTTGCTCTTGGCCAGGCTCGAGGGCGCGTCGAACAGCAATTCGCTGAGATTCTCCAGCGCCGGCAATTGTGCCAGGCGATGGCCGTGGACTTCTTCGGCGCTGTATTGGGTGATCGCGGTAAAGCTGGGGTTGACGTACTCCACCACACCGTCGCAATTGACCAGCAGGAAGGCGTTGGCACTTTGTTCCACGGCCCGCTGGAACAGGTGCAGGGCGCTGGTGGCGGTGCGGCGGTTATGGTTGTTGATCACTTGCGCGAACTGATCCGCCATCTCGCCGGCAAACGCAATTTCATCGGTCTGCCACGCGCGCGGGCTGCCGGTCTGTTCCAGGCACAGCACGCCGACCACCTGACCGTCCACACGGATGCTCGCGTCGAGCATGGCGTAGACATCCTTGGCGCGCAGGTTCTCGGCCATTTCCCGGGTGCGCGGGTCACGCATGGCGTTGGTGGCGTCGATGGCGCGACTGGTGTGCAAGGCTTCGAGGTAATCCGGAAAACCACTGGCGTCGATCGGCTCGGGCAGGTGATGTTGCTGATCGGCGCGGTGGTAAGCGGAAATCGGCACCAGGCGCTGGCCTTCAAGGTTCCACAGGCTGGCGCAGTCGATCTGGTAGATATCGCAGGCGCTGCGGGTGATCAGCTCTGCCGCTTCCTGCAGTGAATTGGACGTGGTGTAGCGTTGTCGAGCCAGCAGCAGGATCAGCTCTTGCTGGGCGCGTACCCGTTCCAGGTGCTGCAACTGCTCCTGTTGTGCGCGCTGGTTGAGCTCCAGGGCGATCTGCAGGCGGCTGTTCTGGTTCTCCAGGTCAGCCGTCGGGCCCGCGGAAGGCGTTTCGCTGAACAGGCCGTCCACGACCATCAGGTAGCCGCGCAGCAGATGGCGGTTGTGTTGTTTGTAGGCTTCACCCATTTCCAGCAGGCTCAGGGGGCCATCGTTGGTGTGCAAGGTGTAGCGCACCAGGTAATGGGGGCTCTGGGCCAGTTGCTGCTGGATCGCGTCATGCAGTTGATAGCGCGCCTGGGGCTCCATCAGGCTGGCGTAGGGGGTGCCGATCAGGGCGCACAGCTCAACCGCCGGCAGGCCGAATTGGCGCTCGCAATTGGGGTCGAGGTACAGGAGGGCCCAGCTTGCCTCATTAAGCCGCTCGAAACGCAGCATACCGAGGCGCGAAGGCACCGGTAACTGCGTCACTACCTCGGCCGCCATTCGGGCGACATCGGGTTGGCTTTTCATGGGGGAAACTCACTTGAAATTACGCGCACGGCGCCGGGCTCACGCCCTCTTTTCTGTTGCCTGCGGCAAGGTTGCATCATGCGGCGCGGGCTGACAAGAGAGGATGAAGGCTAAGTGCTATAAGGCTGTTATCGGCCGCGTGGGGGATTTCTGCAATTGGGCTGATGGAAGGTGTACAACCCGGTTTTTGTTGTCCAGCTTCTTGCGCAAAAATCCCAAAAAAAGCCCCGCCAGGTGGCGGGGTTGAGGTACGAGCGTGGCGCTCGGAAATCGGTGCAACCAAGCCTCCCCGGTGAAGGGGAGGCCTGTTGTGGCTTACAGCAGGATGGTGCGGATGTCGTTGAGCAGTTGGCTCAGGCGCTGCGTGAAACGTGCAGCGGCGGCGCCGTTGATCACACGGTGATCGTAGGACAGCGACAGTGGCAGCATCAGTTTCGGCTGGAACGCTTTACCGTCCCATACCGGCTGGATGGTGGCCTTGGACACACCCAGGATCGCCACTTCCGGCGCGTTGACGATCGGCGTGAAGCCGGTACCGCCAATGTGACCCAGGCTGGAGATGGTGAAGCACGCACCCTGCATGTCGTCCGGAGTGAGCTTCTTGTCGCGGGCCTTGGCGGCCAGCGCAGCGGCTTCGCCGGCGAGTTGCAGCAGGCTCTTCTGGTCGACGTTCTTGATGACCGGTACCAGCAGGCCATCCGGGGTGTCGACCGCAAAACCGATGTGCACGTACTTCTTGCGGATGATCGCCTTGCCGCTTGGTGCCAGCGAACTGTTGAAGTCCGGCAGTTCCTTGAGCAGGTGCGCGCAGGCCTTGAGCAGCAGTGGCAGCACGGTCAGTTTCACGCCAGCCTTCTCGGCGGCGGCTTTCTGCGCAACGCGGAAAGCTTCCAGGTCGGTGATGTCGGCCTGGTCGAACTGAGTCACGTGCGGGATGTTCAGCCAACTGGCGTGCAGGCCGGCCGCGCCGATTTGCATCAGGCGGGTCATCGGCACTTCTTCGACTTCGCCGAAGCGGCTGAAGTCCACGGTGCGGATCGGCGGGATGCCCGAGCCACCGATCGCGCCGCCAGCGGCAGGCGCTTCCTTGGCTTTCTGCATCATGGCTTTGACGTAAGCCTGCACGTCTTCTTTCAGCACGCGGCCATGGGGGCCACTGGCGGCGACTGCGCTCAGCTCGACACCGAATTCACGGGCCAGCTGACGTACCGCAGGACCTGCATGAACCTTGGCACCGCTTGGCGCCGGTGCGGCGGCAGCAGGGGCCGGTGCGGCCTCGGCTTTTGCAGCCGGAGCAGGTGCGGCAGCCGGCGCAGCTTCAGCCTTGGCCGCTGGAGCGGCGGCTGGAGCAGGAGCGGCGGCCGGTGCGGCGCCTTGTACTTTCAGCTTGAGGATGAAGTCGCCAGTGCCGACTTCGTCTTCCAGCTTGACCGCGATGCTTTCCACCACGCCGGCAGCCGGCGAAGGGATTTCCATGGAAGCCTTGTCGGACTCCAGGGTGATCAGCGACTGGTCGGCTTCGACGGTGTCGCCGACCTTGACCAGCAGCTCGATGATCTTGGCCTTGCCCGAGGAACCGATGTCCGGGACGTGGATGTCCTGAACAGAGGCTGCGGCCGGAGCAGCAGCCGGGGCCGCCGGGGCCTCGGCAGCGGCAGGCTTTTCAGCCGGCGCAGGAGCCGCGGCGGCAGCTGGAGCAGCCGCTGGCGCAGGGGCCGCGGCAGCGGCACCTTCGATTTCCAGTTCCAGCAGTTCGTCGCCTTCTTTCAGGCGGTCGCCCAGCTTCACTTTCAGGCTCTTGACCACACCGGCTTTAGGCGCCGGGATTTCCATGGAGGCCTTGTCGGACTCCAGGGTCAGGATGCTCTGGTCGGCTTCAACGGTGTCGCCGACCTTCACAAACAGCTCGATTACTTCACCTTCACCGCTGCCGATGTCAGGTACGCGAATGAGTTCGCTCACAAAAAGTCTCCTCAGCAGTCCAGTGGGTTGCGTTTTTCCGGGTTGATACCGAACTTGACGATAGCGTCCGCTACCACCTTGGGCTCGATTTCACCACGGTCAGCCAAGGCTTCCAGGGCTGCCAGCACCACGAAGTGGCGGTCGACTTCGAAGAAGTGACGCAGCTTCTTGCGGCTGTCACTGCGGCCGAAACCGTCTGTGCCCAGCACTTTGAATTCCTTGGACGGAACCCACTGACGAATTTGTTCAGCGAACAGCTTCATGTAGTCGGTAGAGGCGATCACCGGGCCTTTGCGGCCGCTCAGGCTCTCTTCGACGAAGGTGCGCTGTGGCTTCTGGCCAGGGTGCAGGCGGTTGTGACGCTCTACGGCCAGACCATCGCGACGCAGTTCGTTGAAGCTGGTCACGCTCCAAACGTCAGCGCCCACGTTGAACTCTTCGCGCAGGATCTTCGCCGCTTCACGCACTTCGCGCAGGATGGTACCGGAGCCCATCAGCTGTACGTGGTGCGCTGCTTCCTTGGTGTCTTCTTCGAGCAGGTACATGCCCTTGATGATGCCTTCTTCCACGCCAGCCGGCATGGCAGGCTGCTGGTAGGACTCGTTCATCACGGTGATGTAGTAGAAAACGTCCTGCTGTTCTTCGGTCATCTTCTTCATGCCGTCCTGGATGATCACCGCCAGCTCGTAGCCGTAGGTTGGATCATAGGTGCGGCAGTTCGGGATGGTGGCGGCCAGGATGTGGCTGTGACCATCTTCGTGCTGCAGGCCTTCGCCGTTCAGCGTGGTGCGGCCGGCGGTACCGCCGATCAGGAAGCCACGGGTACGGCTGTCGCCTGCGGCCCAGGCCAGGTCGCCAATGCGCTGGAAGCCGAACATCGAATAGAAGATGTAGAACGGCAGCATCGGCTGGTTGTGGCTGGAGTACGAAGTACCGGCAGCGATGAAGGAGCTCATGGCGCCCGCTTCGTTGATGCCTTCTTCGAGGATCTGGCCCTTCTTGTCTTCCTTGTAGAACATCACCTGGTCTTTATCGACTGGCTCGTAGAGCTGGCCGACGGAGGAGTAGATGCCCAACTGACGGAACATGCCTTCCATACCGAAGGTACGGGCTTCGTCCGGGATGATCGGAACGATGCGCGGGCCGATTTCCTTGTCCTTGACCAGTTGCGCCAGGATGCGCACGAAAGCCATGGTGGTGGAGATTTCACGGTCGCCCGAGCCGTCCAGGATTGCCTTGAGGGTATCGAGCGACGGAGTCGGTACGCTGAAGCTGTTGGCGCGACGCTGTGGCACGAAACCACCCAGTGCGGCGCGGCGTTCGGCCAGGTAACGGGCTTCGGCGCTGTTCGCTTCCGGCTTGAAGAACGGCAGGTTCTCCAGCTCTTCGTCCTTGACCGGGATGTCGAAGCGGTCGCGGAACAACTTCAGGCTGTCGACATCGACTTTCTTGGTGTTGTGCGCAGTGTTCTTCGCTTCGCCGGCACCGGTGCCATAACCCTTGATGGTCTTGGCCAGGATGACGGTCGGTTGTTCCTTGTGGTTGACCGCTTCGTGGTACGCCGCGTAGACCTTGTACGGGTCGTGGCCGCCACGGTTGAGTTTCCAGATCTCGTCGTCGGACAGGTCGGCAACCATCGCCTTGAGTTCAGGCGTGTTGAAGAAGTGTTCACGCACGAACGCGCCGTCTTTGGCTTTGTAGTTCTGGTACTCGCCGTCGATGACTTCGTCCATGCGACGTTGCAGGATGCCGTCGACGTCCTTGGCCAGCAGTGGGTCCCAGAAACGGCCCCAGATGACTTTGGTCACGTTCCACTGCGCACCGCGGAACACGCCTTCGAGTTCCTGGATGATTTTGCCGTTGCCGCGAACCGGGCCGTCGAGGCGCTGCAGGTTGCAGTTGATGACGAAGATCAGGTTGTCCAGTTTCTCGCGGCCAGCCAGGGAGATGGCGCCCAGGGATTCCGGCTCGTCACACTCGCCGTCGCCCAGGAAGCACCAGACCTTCTGCTTGCCTTCAGGGATGAAGCCACGGGCTTCCAGGTACTTCATGAAGCGAGCCTGGTAGATCGCCTGGATCGGGCCCAGGCCCATGGATACAGTCGGGAACTGCCAGAAGTCAGGCATCAGCCAAGGGTGCGGGTACGACGACAGGCCGTTACCGTCCACTTCCTGGCGGAAGTTGTTCATGTGTTCTTCGGTGATGCGGCCTTCCATGAACGCACGGGCGTAGACGCCTGGAGAGGTGTGGCCCTGGAAGTAGATCAGGTCGCCGCCGTGTTCGTCGGTCGGGGCCTGGAAGAAGTAGTTGAAGCCGATGTCATACAGGGTTGCGCTGGAAGCGAAGCTGGAGATGTGACCGCCCAGGTCAGAATCTTTCAAGTTCGTGCGCATTACCATCGCCATGGCGTTCCAGCGTACCAGCGAGCGAATGCGGCGTTCCATGAACAGGTCGCCAGGCATGCGTGCTTCGTGGGTAACGGGGATGGTGTTGCGGTATGGCGTAGTGATGGCGTATGGCAGTTGCGAGCCGCTGCGGGTCGCAAGTTCGCCCATACGGGTCATCAGGTAGTGAGCACGGTCTTCGCCTTCTTTGTCGAGAACCGATTCCAGGGCGTCCAGCCATTCCTGGGTTTCGACGGGATCGAGGTCTTGCATGGCTTGCTCCAGGGCGGAAAGGCTACCAGAATCGGTTGCCTGAAGTTTGCGACTGGCCTTGTGGGCAGACGACATGAATTCTTGGATGGCCGAAGGTTGCTTCGGCGTCCTGTAGTTTTACTACAAATCGTCGGCCATTTCAGCCTTTCGAATGTATATACGAGTAGTAAAACTACACAAGACTGAGCGTATGGCTCGGTCTGGCTGGTGAGCATAATCGTTATTGTTGATCTTTTGCGAACAAGAAAAGGTAGAAGTTTAATGTTGCCTGCCAAAATTAATGAATTTTCAGCTATTTCTAACTTTTGTTCGACAGTCCTTCACCAAGCGTGGTCTCTGCCTTCACGGCAACGAGCCATTTATGCGCCGATCAAGGATAGACCATGAGCCTTCCAACACTGGCTGAAATACCGGCCATTCTCCTGCCTTTCGTCAGCCGGGCCGAGCAGTCATTTCGTGACGCCGTGGCCGCGCTGGGCGACGATCATGGACTTTCTGCGTGGACGCCGCAACGGTGGCGCGACTTTGCCCGCGTTTGCGCGGCCAGTGATTTCGTCATTGAACAGAGTGTTCGTGACCCTTTGATGTTGCTGGAGCTGGTGGCCTGGGGCGAACTGGACCGCAGTTATGCACCGGGCGAGTTGTGTGGCCAGTTCGCGGGCGCTGTGCAGCAGGTCGACACCGAAGAGGCGTTGGGCCGGGTATTGCGTCGCCAGCGCACGCGCCAGCAAGTGCGCATCATCTGGCGCGACCTGACGCGCCAGGCCGACCTGGTGCAAACGTGCCGCGATCTCTCCGACATGGCCGACGCCAGTATCGACCAGGCCTATCAATGGCTGTACCAGCGCCATTGCGTGCAGTTCGGTACGCCCACCGGGCGGCGCAGCGGCGAGCCGCAGCACATGGTCATCCTCGGCATGGGCAAGCTGGGTGCGGTGGAACTCAACCTGTCGTCGGATATCGACTTGATCTTCGCCTACCCCGAAGGCGGCGAGACGGTCGGCGTGAAGCGCCCGCTGGATAACCAGGAGTTCTTTATCCGCGTGGGGCAAAAACTGATCAAGGCCCTCGACCCCATGACCGTCGACGGCTTTGTATTCCGCGTCGACATGCGCCTGCGTCCTTACGGCTCGTCGGGCGCGCTGGTGCTCAGCTTCAACGCGCTGGAACAGTATTACCAGGACCAGGGCCGCGACTGGGAACGCTACGCGATGATCAAGGCGCGCGTGGTCGCCGGCGACCAGGTGGCCGGTGCGCAGCTGCTGGAGATGCTGCGGCCCTTCGTTTATCGACGTTACCTGGATTTTTCCGCCATCGAAGCGTTGCGCACGATGAAGCAACTGATCCAGCAGGAAGTGCGGCGCAAGGGCATGGCCGACAACATCAAGTTGGGCGCGGGCGGCATTCGTGAAGTGGAGTTCATCGCCCAGGCGTTCCAACTGATTCACGGTGGCCGCGACTTGAGCCTGCAGCAACGGCCTTTGCTCAAGGTGCTCGGCACCCTGGAGGGCCAGGGCTACCTGCCGCCGGCGGTGATCGCCGAGCTGCGTGAAGGCTACGAGTTTCTGCGCTACACCGAACATGCGATCCAGGCCATCGCCGACCGCCAGACCCAGATGCTTCCCGACAGCCCTGAAGATCAGGCGCGTATTGCCTTTATGCTCGGCTTTGCCGACTGGGCCGCGTTTCATGAGCGCCTGATGTACTGGCGGGGCCGGGTAGACTGGCATTTCCGCCAGGTGATCGCCGATCCTGACG
Source organism: Pseudomonas sp. SDO524_S393 (assembly GCF_054071875.1). Taxonomy (NCBI): domain Bacteria; kingdom Pseudomonadati; phylum Pseudomonadota; class Gammaproteobacteria; order Pseudomonadales; family Pseudomonadaceae; genus Pseudomonas; species Pseudomonas sp. SDO524_S393. The sequence continues at coordinate 25,644 of NZ_JBSVVZ010000029.1, forward strand.
AAGAAGAGGGCGAAGAAAGCGAGTTGGTCGTGGGCGGAGAGTGGTTGCCTTTGTGGGAAGAATCCCAAGATGAAGAGGCCGCCTGCCGCCAATTGGCCGAAGGCGGTTTTACCGATGCGCCCAAGGCACTCAAGGCGCTCGGCAGCCTGCGCAGCAGCCCGCAACTGCGCGCCATGCAACGCCTGGGGCGTGAGCGGCTGGATGCGTTTATCCCGCGCCTGCTCGCCCAGGCCGTCGAACATGCCAACCCTGACCTGGTGCTGGAGCGTGTGTTGCCGCTGGTCGAAGCCGTGGCGCGCCGTTCCGCCTACCTGGTGCTGCTCACGGAAAACCCCGACGCCCTGCGCCGCCTGCTGACCTTGTGCGCCGCCAGCCCGTGGATTGCCGAGCAGATCACCCGTTTCCCGCTGTTGCTGGACGAATTGCTCAACGAAGGCCGCCTGTTCAAGCCTCCGCTGGCGCCGGAACTGGCTGCGGAGCTGCGCGAGCGCCTCACGCGCATCCCCGAGGACGACCTTGAGCAGCAGATGGAAGCCCTGCGTCACTTCAAACTGGCTCACCGTCTGCGGGTGGCCGCGTCGGAAATCGCCGGCAGCCTGCCGTTGATGAAGGTCAGCGACTACCTCACCTGGCTCGCCGAAGCCATTCTCGAACAAGTGCTGGCCCTGGCCTGGCGCCAGACCGTGGCGCGCCACGGTTCGCCGCAACGCCTGGACGGCACCCTGTGCGATCCCGGGTTCATCATTGTCGGTTATGGGAAAGTCGGCGGGATCGAACTGGGGCATGGTTCCGACCTGGACCTGGTGTTTATCCATGACGGCGACCCCCAGGCGGAAACCGACGGGGCCAAGCCTATCGACGGGGCGCAGTTCTTCACGCGCCTGGGCCAGCGGATCATCCATCTGCTGACCACCCAGACCAACTCCGGCCAGTTGTACGAGGTAGATATGCGCCTGCGGCCTTCCGGGGCGTCGGGCTTGTTGGTGAGTTCATTGGGTGCGTTCGACCGCTATCAACGAAATGAAGCCTGGACCTGGGAGCATCAGGCCTTGATTCGTGCGCGGGTGTTGGTGGGCAGTCAGGATGTGGGCCAGGCGTTCGAGCAGGTGCGGGCCAATGTGCTGGGGCAGCAGCGGGACCTGGAGAAGCTGCGCCAGGAGGTCAGCGAGATGCGCGCCAAGATGCGCGACAACCTGGGCACCAAGGCCACGGCGGCGGGTACCGGCGCCAATGCCTTCGAGCCCGCGGCGGCGTTCGACCTCAAGCAGGACGCCGGAGGTATCGTCGATATTGAATTTATGGTGCAATACGCGGCTTTGGCGTGGTCTGCGCAACATCCTTCGTTGCTGCGCTACACCGACAATATCCGCATCCTGGAGGGCCTGGAGCAGGTCGGGCTGATGTCCGCCGCCGATGCCCACCTGCTGCGTGAGGTGTACAAGGCCTACCGTTCCGCCGCCCACCGCCAGGCCTTGCAAAACGAAGCCGGTACGGTGCCCGGGGACCAGTTTGCCGATGAACGGCGCCAGGTGATGCGAATCTGGAAAGAACTGGGGTTAAGCTGAAACTCGATTAAATGTGGGCCTGGCTTATGTTGAGGTTGGCTTTTGTGGGAGCCGGGCTTGCCCGCGATGCAGGCGCCTCGGTGTATCAGTTGCACCGAGGTGATGCCATCGCAGGCAAGCCAGCTCCCACAAAAGCCCGCTCCCAGATTAAGTCTGGTCCCAAACAAAGCAGTTCCCTGGCCCACCGCGACCTACAGTAATTATCGAGGCGGGGAGGCATAAGCCTCCCCGCATCGTTTGTGGAAACTACATGAATATTCTGATCGTTGGGCCCAGTTGGGTCGGTGACATGGTGATGGCACAGACACTGTTCCAGTGCCTGCGCCAGCGTCATCCGGACTGCCAGATCGACGTGCTCGCCCCCGAGTGGAGCCGGCCGATCCTTGAGCGCATGCCCGAAGTCCGCAAGGCCTTGAGCTTTCCGCTCGGCCATGGCGCGCTCGAACTGGCGACCCGTCGTGGTATCGGCAAGTCCCTGGCCGGCCAGTACGACCAGGCGATCCTGCTGCCCAACTCGCTCAAATCCGCGCTGGTGCCGTATTTTGCCGGCATCCCCAAACGCACCGGCTGGCGCGGCGAGTTCCGCTACATCCTGCTCAACGACGTGCGCACCCTGGACAAAGCGCGCTACCCCTTGATGATCGAGCGCTTCATGGCCCTGGCCTACGAGCCGGGCGCCGAACTGCCCACGCCTTACCCGCGTCCCAGCTTGCAGATCGACCCGGTGACCCGCGACGCGGCCCTGGCCAAGTTCGGCCTGACCCTGGATCGTCCGGTGCTGGCGCTGTGCCCTGGCGCCGAGTTTGGCGAGTCCAAGCGCTGGCCCTCGGAGCACTACGCCAAGGTTGCCGAAACCAAGATCCGCGAAGGTTGGCAGGTGTGGCTGTTCGGCTCGAAAAACGACCATTCGGTGGGCGAAGACATCCGTCAGCGCCTGATCCCGGGCCTGCGCGAGGAGGCGGTGAACCTCAGCGGCGATACGTCCCTGGCCGAGGCCATCGACTTGCTGTCCTGCGCCGACTCGGTGGTGTCCAACGACTCCGGCCTGATGCACGTGGCCGCCGCCCTGAACCGTCCGCTGGTGGCGGTGTACGGCTCCACTTCGCCGGGGTTCACCCCGCCGTTGGCCGACAAGGTCGAAGTGGTGCGCCTGGGGCTGGATTGCAGCCCGTGCTTCGAGCGCACTTGCCGTTTCGGTCACTACAACTGCCTGCGCCAGCTGCTGCCGCAACCGGTGAACGATGCCTTGCAACGGTTGCAGGGCTCCGTGGTCGAGGTCCGTTAAGTTGCGGGTTCTGGTAATCAAGACCTCATCCCTGGGCGACGTGATCCATGCCTTGCCGGCCCTCACCGACGCCGCGCGGGCGATTCCCGGTATTCAATTCGACTGGGTGGTGGAAGAGGGCTTTGCCGAGATCCCCACCTGGCACCCGGCGGTCGACAAGGTGATCCCGGTGGCGATCCGCCGCTGGCGCAAGAATATCTGGCAGACCCTCAAGAGCGGCGAATGGCGGCGTTTCAAGCAGCGCATCCAGTCGACCAAGTACGACCTGGTGATCGATGCCCAGGGCCTGCTGAAAAGCGCCTGGCTGACCCGCTACGTACGGGCCCCGGTGGCGGGTTTCGACAAAAACTCTGCCCGCGAACCCATCGCCGCGCGCTTCTACTCGCGCCGCCTGGCCGTGGCCCGTGGGCAACATGCGGTGGAGCGTCTGCGCCAACTGTTCGCCGTGGCCCTGGGTTATGACCTGCCCAAGGCCTTGGGCGACTATGGCTTGAGCGTTGACAAGCTGCTGGGGCTGCCGCCGAAGAAACCCTTTGTCCTGCTGTTGCACGGCACCACCTGGGACACCAAGCACTGGCCCGAAGCCTACTGGCGCGAGCTGGCCGAGCGTATGGAACGCTTGGGCGTCGACGTGAAACTGCCCTGGGGCAATGCCGACGAAAAGGCCCGCGCCGAACGCCTGGCGCGCGGCCTGCCCAATGCCGAAGTGCTGCCCAAATTGAACCTGGCCGGCGTCGCCCGCGTGCTGGCCGGCGCTCGCGCCTGCGTGGCGGTGGACACCGGCCTCGGTCACCTGGCGGCCGCGCTGGATGTGCCGACCATTTCCCTGTTCGGCCCCACCAACCCGGGCCTTACCGGTGCCTACGGCAAGGGCCAGATTCACCTGGGCAGCGATTTTCCCTGTGCGCCGTGCCTGCAAAAAACCTGTACATATCAACCGACGGCCGACGACTTGCGTCGGTTCGACATCAAGCGCGAGTCGCCCCTGTGCTTCACGCGTCTGAACCCTGAGCGTGTGGCAAGCCGACTGAGCACGTTGTTATTGGCTGAGGAGCTGCACTGATGCAACTGGCTTTTGTGCTGTACAAATATTTCCCCTTCGGTGGCCTGCAGCGCGACTTCATGCGCATCGCCCTGGAGTGCCAGCAGCGCGGCCACCAGATTCGTGTGTACACGCTGATTTGGGAGGGTGACATTCCGCCTGGTTTCGAAGTGTTGGTGGCACCGGTCAAGGCGTTCTTCAACCATCGACGCAACGAAAAACTCAGCGCGTGGATGGAAGCCGACCTGGCCAAGCGCCCGGTGGATCGCCTGATCGGCTTCAACAAAATGCCCGGCCTGGACGTGTACTACGCCGCCGACGGCTGCTTCGAAGACAAGGCGCAGAACCTGCGCCATGGGCTGTACCGTTATTTTGGTCGCTACAAGCACTTTGCCGAGTACGAGCGCGCGGTGTTCGCCCGGGACGCCAAAACCGAAGTCCTGATGATTTCCGAAGTGCAGCAGCCCTTGTTCATCAAGCACTACGACACCCCGCTGGAGCGCTTCCACCTGCTGCCGCCGGGCATTGCCCAGGATCGCCGTGCACCGGCGAATGCGGCTGAAATCCGCGAGGGTTTCCGCCAGGAATTCAATCTGGGTGACGATGACCTGCTGCTGGTGCAGATTGGCTCGGGCTTCAAGACCAAGGGCGTCGACCGCAGCCTCAAGGCCTTGGCCGCGCTGCCTGCGGAGCTTAAAAAACGTACGCGCCTGTTTGTAATCGGTCAGGACGACCCCAAAGTATTTCAGCTGCAAAGTGCAACCCTGGGATTGGGCGATAACGTGCAGTTCCTCAAAGGGCGCAGCGATATCCCGCGTTTCCTGCTGGGCGCCGATCTGTTGATCCACCCGGCGTACAACGAGAACACCGGCACCGTCTTGCTCGAAGCCCTGGTGGCCGGGTTGCCGGTGCTGGTCTCTGCGGTGTGTGGTTATGCCCATTACATCGCCGAGGCCGACAGTGGGTTGGTGCTGGATGAGCCGTTCGAACAGAGCCAGCTCAACCAATACCTGACGCACATGCTTGCCGACACTGCACAGCGCGCGGCCTGGGGCCGCAATGGGTTGGCCTTCGCCGAGACGGCCGACCTCTACAGCATGCCGCAGCACGCTGCGGATGTGATTCTGGCGGAGCCGAACCGATGAAGTTGATTCTTGCCGAACCGTTCAAGACGCTCTGGGCCGGGCGTGACGCCTTCGCCGAGGTCGAGAAGCTGCAAGGCGAAGTGTTTCGTGAGCTGGCGGCGCGCCGCACATTGCGTACCGTGGTGGATGGCCGCCCGTATTTCGTCAAGATCCACCGGGGCATTGGCTGGGGCGAGATCTTCAAGAACCTGATCACCGCCAAGCTGCCGGTGTTGGGTGCCGGCCTGGAATGGGCTGCCATCCATCGCTTGCAGGAACTCGGTGTGCCGACCATGACCGGCGTGGCCTTCGGCGAGAAGGGCAGCAACCCGGCGGACCAGCATTCGTTCATCATTACCGAAGAGCTGGCACCGACCATCAGCCTCGAAGACCTGACAATCCATTGGGCCACCGAGCGGCCTGCGCCGGCCTTGCGTCACGCGCTGACGGCAGCGCTGGCCCACACGGTAGGCGCGATGCATCGCGGCGGCGTGAACCATCGCGATTGCTACCTGTGCCACTTCCTGCTGGACACCGCCCGGCCCATCGACGCGAACCGCATCAAGCTGTCGGTGATTGACCTGCACCGTGCCCAGTTGCGTGCCCATCTGCCGCTGCGCTGGCGCGACAAGGACCTTTCCGCGCTGTACTACTCGGCGCTGGAAATCGGCCTGACCCGCCACGACAAGCTGCGCTTCCTCAAGGGCTACTTCCGCCAGCCGCTGCGCCAGATTCTGGCCGAGCAATCGGCCTCCCTGAATCTGCTGCAACGCAAGGCCGACAAGCTGTATGCACGCAAGCAACGCTACGGAGATGCGATCTGATGGCGGGTTGGAACCTGGAACCTGCCTATGCCGCCTTGGCGGATGATTTCGGAAGCCTCGAGGCCGTGTTCGCCCTGCAAGGCGAGCGCCTGACCCGCGACCCGTTGTCGGAAGTGATCCGGGTGCAGCGCGGCGGGGTCAATTACTACGTCAAGCGTTACACCGGCGCCGGCAAGGGCCTGCGCCGTTACCTGGGCAAGCCTCGGGTGAAGTCCGAGTGGCAGAACCTCAAGCGTTTCGCCAAATGGGGCATTCCCACCGCCGACGTGGTGGCCTGGGGGCTGGAACGCAAGGGCCTGGCCTACGACCGTGGGGCGATGATCACCCGCGAACTGCCTAAAACCGAAGACCTGTCGGCCCTGGCCGAGCGCCATGACGCCCGCCTCAAGGACCCCAAGTGGGTCGATGTGGTCAGCCGTCAGCTCGCCGAATACACCCGTACCATGCACGAGCACCGCTTCACCCATAACGATCTGAAGTGGCGCAACCTGCTGATCGACGACCAGTCGACCCTGTACCTGATTGATTGCCCCAACGGTGATTTCTGGCGCGGCTTCTGGCTCAAATACCGCATTACCAAGGACTTGGCGTGCCTGGACAAGGTCGCCAAGTATCATTTGTCGGCCACCCAGCGCCTGCGTTTCTACATGCAATATCGCCAGCGCACGCACCTGACGGCGTCAGACAAACAGCGAATTCGCCATGTGGTGAAGTTTTTCGAGGGACGCGAATGAGTGACTTCCTGGCGGCCGATGACCGTGCTCTGCTGGAGCGCAACGGCCTGGCTACGTTCGATGCTCTGTGGGCCAAGCAACTGGATGCGGTGGACGAGCCGAACACCAGTCGTGGTGGCTGGAGCAGCGTGTTTCGCCTGGAGCTTGAAGGTCAGGGCTACTACCTCAAGCGCCAGAGCAACTACCTGACGCGCACCCTGCACCGGCCCTTTGGCGAGCCGAGTTTCGCCCGCGAGTTTCGCAATATCAGCCGCTACCGCGAACTGGGTATCCCGGCGTTGCAGGCGGCGTTCTTTGGCGAGCGCAAGGTCAATGGCGAGCGCCACGCGATGCTGCTGACCCGTGCCCTGGACGGCTGGAATGACCTCGACTCCTTGTTGGAGCAGTGGTCGCAGCTGAGTGATGCCCAGCAGCAGGCGATCCTGTCGGCATGCGGCCAGTTGGCGCGTCGGCTGCACAGCGTGGGCCAAGTGCATGGCTGTTTCTACCCCAAGCATATTTTCATGCAGGCCAGCGGTGACGGTTACGCCGCGCAGTTGATCGACCTGGAGAAAACCCGCCCGCTGCTGTTCGGCTGGCGTGATCGGGTCAAGGATTTGGAACCGTTGTTGCGTCGTGCGCCACAATGGTCGGATGCCCAGGTGCGCCAGCTGTTGGCCGCTTATCTGGAGCAGCCCGCGGACAGCTCGCTGGTAGCTACCTGGTACCAGCGCCTGAACGCCCGCCGTAGCCACAAGGAAAACCGTTGATGCGTTTGTCCGAGCTGAAAACTGCCGGTCGCACCCCCCATTTGCCTTTGACCCTGGAACTTGCCGATGCGGCGGGCCCCGGTCAGTTGCAGCTGTTGAGCCTGCTGCGCGTGTTGCCGGGCGAACGCTACGTGGGCGCTGCGGTCTGGCGCGGTCGCCCGGTGCTGGCCAAGCTGCTGGTGGGCAATAAAGCCGCGCGGCATTTTCAGCGTGAGCGAGCGGGCGTGCGCCTGCTGGCCGAACAGGGCCTGACCACGCCATTGCTGCTGGCCGACGGCTTGCAGGAAGGCGAGGGCGGTTGGCTGTTGTTCGAATTTATCGAGGGGGCCGAAAGCCTGGCCGATGCCTGGCAGGCCGTCGAACACCTGCCGCCGTTGGCTGACGAGCAAACGGCCGTATTGGCCGAAGCGCTGGGCGCGATTGCCCGGATGCATACCCAGGGCTTGTGGCAGGAAGACCTTCACCTGGACAACCTGCTGCGCCAGGACGGCAAGCTGTATTTGATCGATGGCGCGGGGATTCGTGTCGAAGAAGCCGGCAAGCCGCTGTCGCGCAACCGTGTGCTGGAAAATCTCGGGGTGTTTTTCGCCCAGTTGCCGAAGAACCTCGAACCGTTTACCGAAGAGTTGCTGGTGTACTACCTGCTGGCCAACGGTGAGCATGCCTTGCCGCTGGAGGCCCTGGAAAAGCAGGTGCGCAAGGTGAGTGCCTGGCGCCTGAAGGACTTTCTGAGCAAGGTTGGCCGCGAGTGCACGCTGTTCAGCGTGCTGCGCGGGCCGTTTGCCCTGCGTGCTATCCGTCGCGAGGAAGAAGCCGCGATGCTGCCGGTGCTCGAGCAGGCCGATGTGTTGCTCGATCAGGGTCATCTCTTCAAGACCGGCGGCGCCGCGACGGTGGCCAAGGCCGAGGTAGCAGGGCGTGCCTTGGTGATCAAACGCTACAACATCAAGGGTTTCGTACATTGGCTCAAGCGCTTCTGGCGCCCGAGCCGGGCCTGGCATTCCTGGCGCGAAGGCAATCGCCTGGCGTTTCTCGGCATCGCCACGCCCAAGCCGCTGGCGGTGCTGGAGAAGCGCTTTTTCTGGCTGCGCAGCCGTGCCTACCTGGTGACCGAACTCATCACGGGCCCGGACATCATCGAGCGTTTTGCGCCCTACGTCGAAAGCGGTGATGCGCCGGAAAACGAACTGCTGGCCCTGGATCACCTCTTCGCCGAACTGATCCGCGAGCGCATCAGCCATGGTGATTTCAAAGGCCACAACCTGTTCTGGGATACGGACCGCTGGTCGCTGATCGACCTGGATGCCATGTGTCAGCACAGCTCCGACGCCAGCTTCGCCCCGGCGTACGCCAAGGACCGCGCGCGGTTCATGCGCAACTGGCCTGAGAGCAGCGCGTTGTACCAACTGATCGATCAGCGGCTGCCTAAAGAAAGTCAGTCTGGTGGTCCTCTGTAGCAAGGCCGCAGGGCAATATGAATGTTGATGCGTGACTCGGAGAACACGCAAACAACAGGATTGGGCATCCCATGGCAGATGAAAAACTAACCTTCTCTCAGTTCATGTTGTTCGAAAGTGAGACTGAGGCTGAGCGCATTGCAGACGTTGTTGCAGTGAAGCCACCCAAAGGGGTGTTCAGCGACTTCGTCGTGTACGTGGATGAAAGTGGTGATCATGGAATGCAGACGTTGGATGCCCACTATCCCATGTTTGTTTTGGCCTTCTGTGTTTTCCATAAGCGGCATTACTGCGAGAAGGTCATCCCGGCCCTTCAAAAGTTTAAGTTCAATCATATGGGCCATGATCTTGTTGGCCTGCATGAGCTGGAAATTCGCAAGGAAAAGGGTGCCTTCTCAAACGTTTTCGTTTCTCGCCAGCACAAACATGCTTTCCTCGAAGAACTGACCAGCATCATTGAGTCGAGCAATTTCGTTCTGATCAGTTGCGTGATTGATAAGGCCGCTCTTCGGGAGCAGCAAGGCCCAGTCCATAACCCCTACCATCTGGCGCTGGGGTTTTGCCTTGAGACCCTTCACGAGTTTCTCCAAGAGAAAAATCAGCAGAACGCACTGACTCATGTGATTTTCGAGCGCCGAGGCCGTAAAGAAGATAACGAGCTTGAATTGGAGTTTCGTCGGATGTGCGCCGGAGCCAATCGCTTGGGTCATTGCCTGCCGCTCGATATCGTGTTCGCGACCAAGCAGGTCAACTCCACGGGGCTGCAACTTGCAGATCTCGTCGCGAGACCCATAGGTATAAGCGTTCTACGGCGGGGCCAGGAAAACCGTGCCTTTGATGTACTCAAACGCAAGTTCTACTGCAGTGGAGGGCGAAGCAGGGTCGGCGAGGGTTTTGAAAATTGGGGGTTGAAGGTTTTCCCCGCTGCAGAAAGCGAAAAGCCCCGATGAAACTCACCGAGGCTATAGCGCCGACCGGGATCCCCCAGTCCATTTGTGCCCGATTCTATGCTTGCGATTTTTGAGTGTCAACGCAGGCGATTTAGTCGCAATGTATAAGCCCTGTGAAACCTCGGATGTGAATTAGCAGTGGCAAGTGTTGCGTGGGCAACACTGATCGGGCAGTTGTGCTCAGGAATGACAGTCAATGTTCATTCACTCTTTTTATCCTGCTGATTTAACACGATAAAAATCCTGGCACGGGCTCTGCAATGCCATCGGGTGAACCCTTTCACCGGTGGCTCAGGAGCCCTGTATGCCTTCCCGCCTTTCCTCGTTTTCCCGTTTAATCTGCCTCGGCACTGCCCTTTTGCTGAGCGGCGCAGCTCTCGCCGCAGAGGGTGATGATGCCGTGCCGTCCCTGGCTGGCAAGCGCATCGCCGTGAGCATGACGGGTACCAGTCACTACTTCGATATCAAGGCGTTCCAGGCGCAGGTCGATGAGATCAAGCGCTTGGGCGGCACGCCCATCACCCTCGATGCCGGGCGCAATGACAAGAACCTGGTGACTCAGTTGCAAACCGTGGTTACCCAGAAACCCGACGCGGTGATCCAGACCCTGGGCACCCTTAGCGTGATCGACCCCTGGCTCAAGCGCATCAGCAAGGCCGGCATCCCGTTGTTCACCATCGATGCGCCGTCGCAATACAGCCTCAACAACACCACCTCGGATAACGTCGCCACTGGCAAAGCGCTGGCCGATCAGTTGATCAAGGATGCCGGCGGCAAGGGCAAGATCCTGGTATTCAATGGCTTTTACGGCGTACCCGTGTGCGCGATCCGTTATGACCAGTTGAAGCTGGCGCTCAAGGATTACCCGCAGCTGGAAATCATCCAGCCGGAGCTGCGCGACGTCATCCCCAATACCGTGCAGGACGCTTACTCCCAAGTGTCGGCGTTACTCAACAAATACCCGGCGGGCAGCGTGTCGGCGATCTGGTCGGCCTGGGATATTCCGCAACTGGGCGCGAGCAAGGCATTGATCGATGCCAAGCGCACCGAGATCAAGACCTATGGCGTCGACGGTACCCCGGAAGTGCTGGCGCTGCTGGGGCAGGCGAATTCGCCGGTCGGCGCCGTGGTGGCGCAGCAACCGGCACTGATCGGCAAGACCGCCGTGCAGAACGTGGCGCGTTACCTGGCCGGTCAGCGGGACTTGCCCAAGGAGACCCATGTCCCCACCTTGCTGACCACCGCCGCCAACCTGGCACAGGTCCAGCAACTGCGGGGTGACTGATGACGGCGTTGCACCTGCAGAACCTGCACAAACGCTTTGGTGCCACCTTGGCGCTGGACGATGCCAGCCTCAAGGTCGAGCGCGGCACCATCCACGGTCTGGTAGGCGAGAACGGTGCAGGCAAGTCGACCCTGATCAAGATCCTGGCGGGTATCCACAAGGCAGACGCAGGGCAGGTGAGTATCGACGGGCAGTCGTATGCAACGTTGTCACCGCGCCAGGTAGACGCGCTGGGCGTGCAGTTCATCCATCAGGAACGGTTGTTGCCCGCAAGTTTTACCGTGGGCGAGGCGCTGTTTTTCGGGCATGAACTGCGTTGGGGGCCGTTTGTGGACCGGCGTCGACAGCAGCGTGAAGCAGAGCGCTTGCTGGCGGAATATTTTGATCTGAAGTTGCCTGCCGGCGCCTTGGTGGACGAGTTGAACAGTGCCGAACGCCAGGTGCTGCAAATCACCCGGGCGCTGATTCGCCAGCCGAAAATCCTGGTGTTCGACGAGCCCAGCGTGGCGCTGGTCAAGCGTGAAGTCGACCAGTTGTTGCGCATCGTCAAACGATTGCGCGAGCAAGGGCTGTCGATTCTCTACATCTCCCATTACCTGCAAGAGATCGAAAGCCTGTGCGATGAAGTCACGGTGCTGCGCAATGGCCGGGATGTGGCGGTGGTGGCGCCTCGGCAGACGTCCAGCGCAGAAATTGCGCGGCTGATGGTCAACCGTGAAGTGCAAGAGATGTACCCCAAGGCCAGAGTCGAGTTGGGCGAACCGTTGTTGCAGGTACGCGGGCTGAGCCTGGCGCGGCGCTACCGGCAGATTGACCTTGAGGTGCGTCGCGGTGAAATCGTTGGCGTGACAGGGCTGGTGGGGTCGGGGGCCAAGGCGTTGTTCAAGACGTTGTTTGGCGTAGTGCACGCCGACAGCGGCAGCATTCAGCTCGATGGGCGGTTGGTGCGCCTGCGCTCGCCCGGCCAGGCGATCGCGGCCGGCATTGCCCTGGTGCCGGAAGAGCGTCGCAGCCAAGGGATTTCGCCGGTGTTGTCGGTGCTGGAAAACCTCACGCTGGCGGGGCTCGCGCGGTTCAGTCGCGGGGGCGTATTGAGCCGCCGCAAGGAGCACGCAGAAAGCCTGCGCTTGATCGACGAGCTGGCCATCAAGGCGCCTGGGCCCTACGCGGCGGTCAGCCAGCTCAGCGGCGGCAATCAGCAGAAAGTCGCCCTGGGTAAATGGCTGAGTCGGCGCTCGGCGGTGTATCTGTTGGATGAGCCGTGTGTGGGCGTGGACGTCGGCGCCAAAGTGGAAATTTATCGATTGATCGGGCGTTTGGTCGAAGAGGGCGCGGCGGTGTTGGTGTTGTCATCGGACTTGCCGGAATTGCTCGGCATCAGTGATCGAGTCGTGGTGTTGCACCGCGGCGAGATTGCCGGTGAGTTCCGCGCGGGGGAGGCCGACAGCGACCGGTTGCTGGCCTGCGCCACGGGTGCCGTGTCAGTACCGGCTGCACCCGTGCAGGAGGTCGAGCATGCTTGAGGCACTCTTGCGACGGGGTTCGGCGGGGGCTTTTCTGGTGATCCTGGCGGGGTTTGCGCTGGCGGCGCCGAACTTTCTGTCGCTGGGCAACCTGGCCAATGTGTTCAGCCAATCAGCGATCCTCGGTGTGCTGGCGTTCGGGCTGACGTGCGTGATGATCGGCGGCGGCTCGAATGCGGTGGCCGGCGGGCTGGACTTGTCATTGGCGGCCAACCTGGGCTTGTGCGCGGCGGTGTTCAGTCGCCTCAACAACAGCGGTCTGGAGCTGGGTTTCACCGTGTTATTGACCCTGGGTTGTGGCCTGGCGGTGGGCCTGGTCAATGGCCTCGCCGTGGTGGTGCTGCGCTTGCCGCCGTTGCTGGCGACCCTGGCAAGCATGAATGTCGTGGCCGGGCTGGAACTGGTGCTGACGGAAAATACCGTGGTGTCCACCGACTCGCCGCTGCTGGACCTGCTCAGTGGCGGAACCTGGCTGGGCGTACCGGCCCTGGCCTGGGTGCTGCTGGCCAGCGCCGGTGTACTGACCTTGCTGATCCAGCATTCCGCCTACGGCTTGCGCCTGCATGCGGTGGGTGAATACCCGCAGGCGGCGCAAGCGGCGGGTATTCGCGTGCCGGGCTACGTATTGTCGAGTTACGCGTTGTCGGGTGTCTGCGCGGCGGTGGCGGCCTTGTGTTCGGCGGCGTTCTTCAGCGGCAGCACCACGGGCTCCGGGGACATGCTGTTGTCGGTGGTGGCCATCGCTTTTCTCGGCGTGGTGTTTTCCCGGCGGCTGATCGCGAGTATTCCGGGCACGTTGTTGGCGGCGTTGTTGATCGGTTTTTTGATCAACGGCTTTCAACTGCTCAATGTGTCGAGTTTCTGGGTCAACGGCGTGCAGGGCGTATTGATCCTGCTGGTGGTGGCGGCTTCCAGTGCGTTAAGCCGGGGAGTCCGATCATGAAGCTGCGCACGCTGTTGCCGTTGACCTTGCCGCTGGTGTTTGCGCTGATCGTGCTGGTATTTGCCGTGCAGGCACCGGGGTTCCTGAGTGGCGGCAACCTGAAGAGCCTGGTGCTGAACAACTTTGTGCTGCTGGCGATTGTCGCCATCGGCATGACCTATGCCGTGGCCGCTGGCGGTATCGACTTGTCAGTGGGCACCGCGCTGGATTTCGCCAGTTTCAGCTTCGTGGTGCTGCTCAATGCCGGGCACGGCTGGGCGCTCGCTGCTTCGGGCGCACTGACTGCTGCGCTGCTGGTGGGGGTGATCAACGCCGGCTTGATCGCCGGGCTGCGGATAAGCCCGTTCCTCGCCACCTTGGGCACGTTGTTTATCGGTACCAGTGCCCAGCAATTGCTGTCGGACGGTGGCCAGCCGATCTACATCGCCCAGGGCCTGGCCCCCGAGCTGGCGGGGCTGACGCCTTTGCTCATTGTGCTGGGGCTGGCGCTGTTCTACGGCCTGACTTTGGCGCGGGGTCGCCTGGGTCGCGAACTGCTGGCCCAGGGCACCCAGCCCTTGCTGGCGTATTACTCGGGGTTGTCGATGCGACGGATCGTCTCCGTCGTGGCGCTGGCGACGGCGCTGGCCTGCGGTGTGGCGGGGGTGTTGCTCAGCTCGACGGTCAGCGCCTATGTGCCATTGTCCGGCAATGCATTTCTGCTCAACGCGATTGGTGCGGTGTTCATCGGCACCACCTTGAGCCGTCAGGGTCGAGCGAATATCCCCGGCACCCTGCTCGGCGTGCTGTTCATCAATGTCATCGCCAACGGCCTGCTGCTGATCGGCTGGAATTTCTACTGGCAGCAGGTGGCCACTGGTGTGTTGATCTTTATCGTGCTGACTTTCAGCTTCGCCAGTCGACGCCTGCTGGAGCGGTACTGATCAGAAGCGGTATTCGGCGCCTGCCCCCGCATACCACGAGCGCCCCGGCGCGGCTTCGTAGTAGCGCCCATTACCGTCGCCGACGATCATCGAACCGACGTACTGGCGGTCGAGCAGGTTGTCCAGGCGCAGGGTCTGGTGGAAGGTCCAGTGTTCGACCTTCTGCTCGAAGCGGGCGCGCCAGTTGAACACGCTGTAGCCGGGTGCGGCGCGTTGCGTGTTGGTGTCTTCGACATAGACCTGGCTGCGGTACAGGCCTTCGAGGGCGATACTGATCCAGTCCCGGGGCTTCCAGCTCAACTCGGCAAACAAGGTGGTCTGCGGCACGCCCGGCAAGTCGTTGCCTTTATCGACGGCGGTCGCGCCGCCGCTGACGAAGTCACTGTCGTAGGTCGCTTGCAGGCGCGTATAGGCGAGGTTGGCGGCCCACTGTGCGCTGAGCCGGCTTTCGATGCCCAGTTCGAAGCCCCGGCGCAGGGTGCGGCCGGCATTCTGGTAGGTGGTACGACCGCCGAAGGACTGTTGCACCACCAACTCGTCCTCGGTGGTGATCTGGAACAGCGCCGCGTTGATGCGTGTGTCCTGGCCGACACGCGCTTTCAAGCCGATTTCATATTGTTTGCTGACCGATGGCTTGAGCGAAAAGTTGAAACCGTTGACGGTGCTGGAATACGCCGACTCGGCCTGGGTCGGGGTTTCAAACCCCTTGCCTGCGCTGACGTAGCCATGCAGGTCCGGGGTGAAGGCATACATGACGCTGACTGACGGCGTGTTCTTCTGGTAGGTCTTGTTGCCGCTGTCATTGCCGTCGCTGAGGAAGTGGTCATCCACGTCCATGGTCATGGTGCTGTGGCGCAGGCCGGCTTGCAGGGTCCAGTCGCCGAGCAGCCAGTTGGCCTGCACGAACGGGTCGAGGCTGGTGGCGGTGTCGATTTCATCGCGACCCAGGGCGCCCTTGACGCCGTGCACGCCGTTGACGGTATTGGAATACCCTTGGCGGTCATCCTGGCTGCGGTCGTAGTCGAGGCCGGTGATCAGGGTCAGGTCGCCGGGAGCGCTGGCAATGGGTTGCAGCCAGTGGACGGAACCGCCGTAGAATTTTCGCTCGAAGTCGACGACGCCGCCGCGTTTATCGGCGGCAGTGCCGCCCGGGATCGACAGGTACTGAATCACGCTCCGACGCCCTGTGTACGCATTCACCTGCAGGGTCGCATCGCCGATATAGCGCACGTAATTCATGCCGATTTGCTGATGATCGATACTTTTTCGCGTGTTGTATTCCAACGCCGCCGGTGCCACCGAGCGCGGGTCGGCCTTGTACGCGGCCCAGGTCTGCCCCAGCGGGTCCTGAGTGCCGTTCTGCTCCAGGCTGCTGTAGATCAGCGCCAGTTTGCTGTCGTCATCCGGCTGGACGTTGAGCTTGGCAAAGGTCTGGTCGCGGCGCGCGCTGCTGTGGTCGCGGTAGCCGTCGGTGTCCATGCGCGAAGCGTCAAGCAAGAAGCCTGCGCCGTTCGCCGCACCTTCGGCGGTGAGGTGGTTTTTATTCAGGCCGTCGCTGCCCACCAGGGTTTCGGCGCCGATGCGCGGCGGGCCTTCGCCATCGCGGGAGAACATCTGGATCACCCCGCCGGCATTGCTGCCGTATAACGTGGCGGCAGGGCCGCGCAGCACCTCGATGCGCTCGGCGGTATCGAGGTTGAAGGTGGCCGCCTGGCCCTGACCGTCCGGAGTGCTGGCGGGGATGCCGTCGGCGATCAGCTTGATGCCGCGCACGCCAAACGCCGAGCGGGCGCCGAAGCCCCGGGAGGATATTTGCAGGTCCTGGGCATAATTCTGGCGGTTCTGCACCACCAGACCGGGCACACGGGCCAGTGCTTCGGAAGCGTTGATGCCCAATTGACCGTCGCTGATCTGTTCGCGGTCGATACCGTCCACCGAATACGGCAGGTCAAAGGTCGGGCTGGCGCTGCGCGAGCCGGTGACGACGCTGGGGTCGAGGATCAGCGGGGCGTCATCGGCCCGTATCGGGTCGCTCAGTGCGAGCAGGCCAGGTAGCAGCAGGGTGAGGCGGGCGAGGGTTTTCATGGGTAGCCGAAGTCCGTGGCGCATAGGTCATAAACGCGCAAAAGGGCGCGAGTTTAGTGGCTGGGTCGATTTTTACCATTTCGGATTTTTCTCACGCGATGGATGGAGGCGTCTGTCTGAGGGATATCTCCGCTTCGGGGCAGTGACAACGGGCCACTCATTCCCTAGATCATCACGCCGCCTGTTTACGCTATAATCCCGCCCTTTAGCTGTTTCTCGCCTAGGCGAGAGGCACACTTTTTTCAGGCGCAACCCGCCTGCATGCAGACTAAAAGAGGCTAGACCCCTGTGGCATTGACGATTCTTGGCCTGTCCGGCGCCCTTAGCCATGATCCTTCCGCAGCCCTGTATATCGACGGCAAGCTGATTGCGGCCGCCGAAGAAGAGCGCTTCGTACGCGACAAACATGCAAAGAACCGCATGCCCTACGAGTCGGCGAAGTTCTGCCTGGAACAGGCCGGCATCAAGCCTTCCGACGTTGACGTAGTGGCGATCCCGTTCGCTCCGATCAGCCTGTTCGGTGAGGCGCGCTGGCACTACGCCAAGCGTTACTGGTACGCCCCGGACCGCGCCCTCGACGCGATCCTGATGGGCAACCGTCGTTACAAGCGCTATCGCAACAAAATCGTCTGGTGCCTGGAGCAACTGGGCTTCGATCCGAAGAAAATCAAGATCGAACCGGTTGAACACCACCTGGCCCACGCTTCCAGTGCTTACCACTGCTCCGGCTTCCAGGAGAAAACCGCGATCCTCGGCATCGACGGTAAAGGCGAGTACGCCACCACGTTCTTCGGCTACGGCGAAAACGGCAAGATCCACAAGCTCAAGGAGTTCTACGACCCGGACTCCCTGGGCGGCCTGTACGGCGCAATCACCGAGTTCCTCGGTTTCGAGATGCTCGACGGCGAGTTCAAGGTCATGGGCATGGCGCCGTATGGCGATGCCAGCAAATACGATTTCTCGCGCCTCGCCTCCTTTGAGAACGGCGAACTGGTGATCAACACCGAGTACGCCAACGTCATCGGTCTGCGTCGCTATAAAGAGAAGGGCAAGGGGTTCTACTTCTCGCCGAAGCTGATCGAGTGGCTGGGTCCGAAACGCGAAGGCGACATCGCCGACGAACCGTACATCCACTACGCGGCCAGCATGCAGGCACTGTTCGAGAAGCTGGCTTTGCAGATGATCGACCACTACCTGGGCGACATCCTCAAGGAAACCGGCAAACTGGCATTCGCTGGCGGCTGCGCGCTGAACGTCAAGCTGAACCAGAAGATCATCGCCCGTGACGACGTGAAAGAGCTGTTTGTACAGCCGGCGTCCGGCGACGCCGGTACCGCGGTGGGCGCGGCGGCCTATGTGTCCCATGCCCGGGGTGTGCCGGTGGAAAAGATGGAGCACGTCTACCTCGGCCCGTCCTACAGCAACGAAGACGTGATTGCCGCGTGCGCCAGGCACGAGAGCAAGCCGAACTGGCGCAAGATCGAGAACATGCCCCAGCGCATCGCCAAGATCATGGTCGACGGCAATCCGGTGGCCTGGTTCCAGGGCCGCATGGAGTTTGGTCCGCGTGCGTTGGGCGGTCGTTCGATCATCGGTTGCCCAAGCGCCACCGGCGTGGCGGACCGTATCAACCACCAGATCAAGTTCCGCGAGCGCTGGAGGCCTTTCTGCCCGTCGATGCTCGACACCGTGGCCCCGCAGATGATCAAGGTCGATCACCCGGCGCCCTTCATGACCTTCACCTTTGAAGTGGCTGAAGAGTGGAAGACCCGCGTGCCGGAAGTGGTGCACGAAGACGGTACGTCCCGCGCCCAGGTGCTCAAGCGCGAATACAACCCGCGCTACTACGACATGATGAAAGAGCTGGAAGTGCTGACTGGTAACGGTGTGTCCCTGAACACCTCGCTCAACCGTCGCGGCGAAGCGATGATCTGCTCGCCGACCGACGCGCTGAACATGTTCTTCGGCTCCGACCTGCAGTACCTGATCATGGAAGACATCCTGGTCGTCAAGGACGGCGTGGACCCTTATGACGCTGTGGTCTAAATGCTGAACCGCTTCCAGGGCTGGCGTGAACGTGGCTGGGCGCCTGTCGAGGCCGAGGTTTACGCCCAGGCCTGGCAGCGTTTTGGCGGCAGCGTGGCGACCCATCCGCTGATCGTCGAGCGGCTGGCGGACCTGGCGCAGATTCCGGTGCGGTACCTGGGCTGGGAACAGGATGGCGAACTCAAGGGCGCGATTGCCACCTGGGGTCGCGACCTCGCGCTGTCCAAGGACGTGCTCAAGCGCAACGGCAAGAAAGGCCTGTTCGATCTGGGCAATGCCGAGATCATCCTGCCGATTGCTGCCCAGGCGCAGGTGCCCGTACGCCACCGTGGGCGCTACTTGTCGGCGCTCAATGAAGGGCGCATCAGCACCCTCAAGCCCCAGGCCGAGCAATTGGCCATGGCGCGTACCCCTGAAGACCTGTCGAAGAAGTTTCGCTACAACCAGCGCCGCGAATTGCGTTTGCTGGAAGAGGCGGGCGGCGTGGTGCGGGCGGTGAGCGAGTTTTCCAGCGCTGAACTGGCGGCGATCTACTGCGATTTGTTCCAGCGGCGCTGGGGATTTGCGGCTACCGGTGCCGAGCGCCTGGCCGAAGTGCTGGAGCTGCTCAAGGAGTTTTTGATCGGCTCGGTGCTGTTTCTCAACGAGGCGCCCATTGCTGTGCAACTGGTGTACCGCGCCGAAGCGCCCGAATGGGTGAGCATCGAGTACGTCAACGGCGGAGTCGACCCTGAAACCCGCGCTTTCAGCCCCGGCAGTGTGTTGAGCTTTCTCAACACGCAAAGTGCCTGGGAACAGGCGCGCGCACTGAATAAACCCCTGCGTTTTTCCTTTGGCCGCGCCGACCGTGAATACAAAGAGCGGTGGTGCAACCCCGTGCCGGTGTTCAGCCTATGAGCCGTAAACAGCAATTGCTCAAGCGCCACCGGCGCAACAAACGTATGGCGCTGTTGGTCGCCTTGCTGGGCTTGGTGGTGGTGGGCGTGCTGGTGGCCTGGTGGCTGCCGCTGGTGCTGGTGGTGGTGTTGTGGGCCGCCCACGAAGCCTGGTTTGCCGACCATCTGTTTTATTCGCCCCAGGAGGATTATCAGTACCGCTTCCCGGCAGACAGCCAGTCGACCCCCTTGCGCCTGGCGGCCGGCCGTCTGGTTGCGCAGGCGCCGCTGAGCCTGGAAGGCGATGAGACGCTGATCGTCGAAGTGCAGCTTAAAAGCACCTGGCTGGGGCGTTTTCTCGACCCTGCGGTGGAGTTGTCCGGCGATCGGCAAGTGTTCGAACGTGGGGTGGCTGGCAAACGTTACCTGAACCTCACGGGCTCGGCGCAGGCACTGGCCGCCGGTGAGTTGAGCCTGCGCAGCCGTTACTGCCGCGTGGTCGGCGACCTCACCCTGTGGGTGTTCCGTCAACCGGATTACGCCCGCCAGCGGGTCATGGTGATCGCGCCCCATGCCGATGATGCCGAGCTGGCCGCCTTCGATCTGTATGGCCAGGCGGACGAAAGCTGGATCGTGACGCTCACGGCGGGTGAGATCGAGGCCGAACACTATCAGCAGATGGGCATGCCCAAGGCCGACGCTGCGCGGACCAAGGGGCTCTTGCGCGCCTGGGACAGCATTGCCGTACCGCGTTGGGCGGGGGTTCCCGAGGCACACTGCGTGCAGTTGGGCTATTTTTGCCTGCAACTGCCGGCAATGCGCGCCACGCCGGATCAGCCGCAGGCCTCCCGCGAGGCGGGCATGGACGATACACGGCTGTTCCGCCGGTTCAACGCATTCCCGTTGCCGGGCGATGTCGATGGCGCGCCGACCTGGCTCAATCTGATTGCAGACCTTCGGGCGCTGCTGCTCAAGGCGCGCCCCGAGGTGATTGTGCTGCCGACGCCGGTGCTTGACCCGCACCCGGACCACATCTACGCACATACGGCGGTGGTCGAGGCGCTGGAAGGGCTTGAATGGCAACCGAGCACGCTCCTCGGTTACGCCAACCATCTGCACGATAATGACCGCTGGCCCATGGGCGACTCCGGTGCGGGAGTGGCCTTGCCGCCACAGTTTGATACGGATCAGGTGCTGGAGCCGTGCTGCCGGGTGCTATCGTTGCGCCGCCAGCAGGACAAGGCCATGGCGTTGGGCATGATGCATGACTTGCAGCCCCGCCCGCCGTTCAAGCGTCGTGTGCGCCGTCTGTTGCAGCGCGTGCTGGCAGGTCGTGGCCCATCGCCTTATGGGGAGAATGAGTTCTTCCGCAAGGCTGTGCGGCGTCACGAACTGCTTTGGGTCCTGAAGCAGGACTGAGTCTTTATCTTTTCGTTGGGCTGCCGCCCGCAGCCTGATTGCCCCATGGAGTGCTATGAAACCTCGTTTCAAAGTGTTGCAGTTACAGCCGGACTACAACGTCAAGGTCAATGACTTCGCCGATCTCGGAGAGCAGATCGTCAAATCGTTGCCGACTGAGCGTTTCGAGGTGACCTCTGCCTTTCTCAGCGGTCGTCCGCAACCGGGCCAGCCATTGAGCGTGGCGGATCATTCCAAGTATTTCGAATTTCCCGAAAAGGCCCTCAAGGGTATTCGCCTGGGCGCCATGTGGCAGATCTACAAGTACTGCCGCGAGCAGCGGTTCGACGTGGTGATCTGCAATCGTTTCAAGTCAGTGAACATGATGCTGTCGCTCAACCGCTGGTTGAAGATCCCGTTGTGCATCGGTATCTCCCACGGTTTTGGCGAGTACGACCGCGCCTATCGCCGTCGGCAGACCCGTCGCCTGGTCAGCCCGGCCTGGCGGTTTGTCGGGGTATCGGCGGCGGTCAGGGATTATCTGATCGGTCTCGGTTGCGGTTTCACGCGCGAGAACACGACCTTTGTGACCAACGCCATCGACATCCCCCAGGCCGAAGCCTTGCAACTGCCGCGTGAGCAGGCGCGGCTTGCGCTTGGCTTACCCCAGGAGGCCCGCCTTATCGGGGCCCTTGGGCGCCTGGTGCCGATCAAGGGGCATACGCATTTGTTGCAAGCGTTCGCCCGCCTCAAGGACAAGTACCCCAACGCCCAGGTTGGCATTATCGGCTCCGGGCGCGCGGAAGCCGACCTGCGTGCGGACATCGAGCGCCTGGGGCTGACCGGTCGCGCGCATTTGCTGGGGTTCCGAGAGGACGGCATGCAATATGTGCGCGCATTCGATATCTGGACCATGCCGTCGTTACTGGAAGGTCTGGGCCTGGCGCTGCTGGAAGGCATGAGTGGCCGCCTGCCGGTCATCGCCTCCAACGGGCCCGCCATGCTGCCGCTGGTCGAGGGCGCGGGCGGTTTGTCCCATGAGCCTGGCGACGTCGCACAACTGACGGCAGCCCTGGACACTTACCTGGCGATGAGCGATGAACAGCTGCGTGCAAAGGGTGAACAGGTCTTCCGTTATCTGGAAGAAAACCACGGACTGGATGAGTTCCAGCAAAAGTACCGGCAACTGATTGAAACCGGTTTGAAGGAAGCAGGTAGAGCATGACTCAGCAACAACCCCTGGTCTCGGTAATCATCGCGTCCTATAACCACGGCCAGTACATCGAGCAGAGCATTCTCAGCGTGCTCGGCCAGACCTACCCGCATATCGAATTGCTGGTGGTGGATGACGGGTCCAAAGATGACAGTGTGGAGCGCATCCAGCGCTTGCAGGCTGAACACGGCTTTGATTTCCAGGTGCAGCAGAACCAGGGACTGACGGCGACACTCAACGGCGCGATCGCTCGGGCCAAGGGCAGCTTGATCGCACCGTTCGGCTCCGACGACATCATGCTGCCAGACCGCATCGCCACACAGGTGGCGTACATGGCGGACAAGCCAAAGGTCGGTATCTGCGCCGGTAACATCGAGCTGATCGACGGTGCTGGCAACCTGCACCCGGAAAAGAAACAGCGTCGTGAGGTGCCGTTTCGCAGCCTGGACTTCGACGACATGTTCATGGATCGCAAGCCTTTTCCGCCTGCGCCGACCATGTTGATTCGCCGTGAGGCGCTGGAGGAGGTGGGTGGTTTCGACCCGCTGATTCCTCTGGAAGACTTGCTGATCCAGCTGAAGATCACGGCGGCCGGCTACACCATCGACGCCCTCGGCGTGGTGATGGCGCAGTATCGGCAGCACGCCAGCAACACCTACAAGAATCACCGCTACATGATCCAGAACATCCTCAAGACCTATGCAAAGTTCAGCGAACACCCGGCCTACGATGCCGTGCGCTACAACTTTCTGAACTCGATGTTCCTCAAGACTGCCGACCGTGACCGGCCGCTGGCTCGGGAAATCCTCAAGCAGATTCCGTTGAAGTTCTGGGGGAAGAAGACCTTTCGCGGACTGGTGCGGTTGTATCTGAAACCGCTGCGCCGTTGAGGCGACGGTAGACATGAAAAAGGCGACTATCAGCGGTGATAGTCGCCTTTTTTGTTCAGGCGGCGGGCTGGCTGAGGGTCAGCACATGTTCGCGAATCCTGGCGGTAGCGCTTGGGCTTGCCACCGATGCGTAGCCTTTGGCCAGTTGTTCGAAGTGTGCTTCGAACAGCCAGTTGCGGTCCTGCGGATAGCGCTGCATATGGTGCAGGTTGCGCTGGCGCAGCGCGTGGCGCAGCGGTGACGGGAAGACGCGCAGGTCGGCCACATCGATCAGGCCAAACTCACCATCCTCCATCAGCAGCACATTGCCCAGGTGCAGCGAGCGAAAGTACACGCCGCGCTCATGCAGTTGCGCCATGAAGCGGCCGAAACGTTCGATCAGCGACTCTCGCAGGCTGCTGTCCAGGCTTTGCAGGGCCTGGCGCAGGGTCAGGCCGGGCAGGGGCGCGTAGCTGACTGCGCTGCTGCCGTCAGGCAGGCGATAGAGATCGAGAATCTGCGGTGTCGGGATGCCCAGGGTGCGCAATTGCTCGCAGTTGCTGGCAAACCGCTCGGAATAAGGGTTGAAGCTACCCGAGGTGTACCAGCGACGCGCGCGGAACACCTTGAGAAAGCGGCCGTCTTTCAGGCGCAGGACTTTCGGGCCCAGGCCATCGGCTTCGATCACATGGGCGTCGCCGCACAACTGTTCGAACGCCTCGGGCTTGAGGTTTTGCACCGGCAGGCGCAACACGCTGCGACGGCGCTGGGCAATGCTCAGGCCGGCGATGATCGCCAGCGGGATCCACAGCAGGAACCAGTGTTCCTTGGGCCGTGACAGGATGCCGCCGCCTTCGGTCAGGCCGGCGCCGATGCCGTAGGCCAGCAGGGACGAAGCCAGGATGAACAGCGGTTGTGCCCGCTCCTTGAAGCTTTTATAGAAGCCCCAGCCAATCATGAAGATCCATGGGATAAACCCGATGATGCCGATGTAATACAGCACGCCCAGGGCAAAACTGTGGGGCTCGCGAAGCTCGGTACCCTGGGAAAGCGTCAAGTACAACTCGGAGTCGTAGCTGTGTCCGATCCAGGGGTGTTCGGCAATGCGTTGCAGTGACATGGTCCAGAGTTCGAAACGGTAGGAGCTGCCACGGTTGGTGATGAGTTCGGGGTAGAACAGCAACAATCCTGCTGCGCCTGCGACCATTGCGGCGAGCAGCAGCGCCGAACGCCGGTTGCGGTTGACGAGTGCCAGCCATAGAACGGTCAGCACCAGCGCCACCAGCGGGGTGCGCGAACCGGTTGCGAGGATGGCAGCGGTCATCACTGCCAACGCCGGCAGGCTGAACCACAGCACCTGCAAGCGGCGTGTCGTTATGCAGACGTACAGCCAGTAAACGCAGAAAAAGCCGAATACGTGGGAGCTGAGCAGCGGGTTATCGAGTGCGCCGCGGCCGCCGATCATGCGCATGTCGGGTGAATAATCTTTCACGAATGCCACGAGGTTGAACACGCAGACCACCAATGCGATCACCGCGGCGCTGAAGAAGACCGGTTTGAACACATCGTTGCGGTAATGCAGCAGAAGCCCGCAACCGGCGAACAGCATGAAGGTGTGCAGCGGCCGCTTGAACAGGTCGGTATCGGCGGTGGGCTCCGGGCTCCATAGCAGGCTGGTCAATGCCCAGGCGGAAAACACCAGGAACGCGATCGCCAGGGGCTCTCGCAGCAACTCCTTGAATTCCCTTGGCCGCAGGCACAGCAATATCAGGGTCGGGGCGCTGAAAAGAGCGTAATAGAACTTGTGCAACACATTGCGATTGGTGACGAAGAACAGCGAGCTCAGCAGCAATAACAAGCCAATGGGCAGAATCCAGAGGACCAGGAAGTCGAAAACGCGATTTGAGCCATAGATCAGGCGCTTGGAATGCATACGAAAAAGCCGTTCCAGAATAGAGAGAGCCGACCATCTTAAAGTAGTGGCTATTTAATGTCGCCGGTCGGATCGAGCCGGATTGAGGGTCATGCGGGGTGCAAGTACAACAGAGAAGCTGTGCTAAAGTCAGCCTCCTTTTTCAAAACGCCGCGTGATATGACCGACTCCAGTCCGAGCGCAAGCCCTTCGAGCTTGAAAATATACTTCCGCCTGCTCAGCTACGTTAAGCCTTACATGGGCTTGTTCGCGATGAGTATCATCGGATTTCTGATTTTCGCGTCGACCCAGCCGATGTTGGGTTACATCCTCAAATATTTCGTCGACGGCCTGTCCAACCCGGAAGCCGTGCTGTTCCCCGGTGTGCCCTTCCTCAGCGACCTGCAATTATTGCAAGCCGTGCCGCTGCTGATCATCCTGATCGCGGCCTGGCAGGGCCTGGGTTCGTTCCTGGGCAACTACCTGCTGGCCAAGGTTTCCCTGGGGCTGGTGCATGACTTGCGGGTGCAGTTGTTCAACAACCTGCTGACCCTGCCCAACCGCTATTTCGACAACCACAACTCCGGCCACCTGATCTCGCGCATCACGTTCAACGTGACCATGGTCACGGGGGCGGCGACCGATGCGATCAAGGTGGTGATTCGCGAAGGCATGACGGTGGTCTTTCTGTTTGCCTCCCTGCTGTTCATGAACTGGCGCCTGACGCTGGTGATGATCGCCATCCTGCCGCTGATCGCGGTGATGGTCAGCACGGCCAGCAAGAAATTCCGCAAGCAGAGCAAGAAAATCCAGGTGGCCATGGGTGATGTGACCCACGTGGCGTCCGAGACC
Organism: Pseudomonas sp. SDO524_S393; assembly: GCF_054071875.1. Lineage (NCBI taxonomy): Bacteria > Pseudomonadati > Pseudomonadota > Gammaproteobacteria > Pseudomonadales > Pseudomonadaceae > Pseudomonas > Pseudomonas sp. SDO524_S393. Next base: position 51,298 of record NZ_JBSVVZ010000029.1, read on the forward strand.
ATCCAGGGCTACCGCGTGGTACGCAGCTTCGGCGGCGAAGTGTACGAGGAAAAGCGCTTTCTCAAGGCCAGCCAGAGCAATACCGACAAGCAACTGCGCATGACCCGCACCGGGGCGATCTACACCCCGGCGCTGCAACTGGTGATCTACACCGCCATGGCCGTGCTGATGTTCCTGGTGCTTTACCTGCGCGGCGATGCATCTGCCGGTGACATGGTGGCCTACATCACCCTGGCCGGTTTGTTGCCCAAGCCGATCCGTCAGTTGTCGGAAGTCAGCTCGACGATCCAGAAAGGCGTGGCCGGTGCAGAGAGCATCTTCGAACAGCTGGACGAAGAGGTCGAGGTCGACCAGGGCACGGTCGAGCGCGACAAGGTCAGCGGTCGTCTCGAAGTGCGCAACCTGAACTTCACCTACCCTGGCACCGAGCGTCATGTGCTCAAGGACATCAGCTTCACCGCCGAGCCTGGGCAAATGATCGCGTTGGTCGGACGCTCCGGCAGCGGCAAGTCGACCCTGGCCAGCCTGATCCCGCGCTTCTATCACCACGAGAGCGGTGACATCCTGCTTGATGGTGTGGAGATCGAGGATTACAAGCTGCTCAACCTGCGCAAGCACATCGCCCAGGTGACACAGCATGTGACCCTGTTCAGCGATACCGTGACCAATAACATCGCCTATGGTGACCTGGCGGGCGCGCCGCGCGCGGACGTTGAAGCGGCGGCGGCGGACGCCAATGCCAAGGATTTCATCGACCAGTTGCCCAAGGGCTTCGACACGCCGGTCGGTGAAAACGGCGTGCTGCTGTCCGGTGGCCAGCGCCAGCGCCTGGCGATCGCCCGTGCGTTGCTCAAGAATGCCCCGTTGCTGATTCTCGACGAAGCCACGTCGGCCCTCGATACCGAGTCCGAGCGGCATATCCAGGCAGCGCTGGACAACGTCATGCAGGGCCGCACCACCCTGGTGATCGCGCACCGCTTGTCCACCATCGAGAAGGCCGACTTGATCCTGGTCATGGACGATGGCCGGATTGTCGAGCGGGGTACCCACAGCGAGTTGCTGGCGCAGAACGGCTACTACGCGCGCCTGCATGCCATGGGCCTGGATGCTCCCGTCTCCGCCGACATTACCTGACCCAATGATTGCACCGGCCTTTTGTGGGAGCGGGCTTGCTCGCGAATGCTGTCTGACATTCAACCTTGATGTTGACTGGCACACCGCTTTCGCGGGCAAGCCCGCTCCCACATTTGTCCTCCGGCGGATTCACTGCTCCACAAGCCTCCTGTAACCCTGTGCTAATATCGCGCCCCTGTTCATTTTGTATGTGGGTTGCTCCATGAAGTTGTCCATGCCGCGATTCGATCAAGCCCCTGTCTTGGTGGTCGGCGATGTCATGCTCGACCGTTACTGGCATGGTGGTACCTCACGGATTTCCCCTGAGGCGCCGGTACCGGTCGTCAAGGTCGAGCAAATCGAAGACCGCCCAGGTGGCGCCGCCAACGTTGCTCTCAATATTGCCGCCCTCGGCGCCCCGGCCTCCCTGGTGGGGGTGACCGGCGACGACGAAGCCGCCGACAGCCTGGCCAACAGCCTGCGCGGCGCGGGTGTGCGTGCGCTGTTCCAGCGAATTGCCCATCAGCCGACCATCGTCAAGCTGCGGGTCATGAGCCGTCACCAGCAATTGCTGCGTATCGATTTCGAAGAATCCTTCGCCACCGACGCCCTGGCCCTCAGCGGGCAGGTCGACGAATTGCTCGAGGGCATCAAGGTGCTGGTGTTGTCGGACTACGGCAAGGGCGCCTTGAAAAACCACCAGATGCTGATCCAGGCCGCCAAGGCCAGGGGCATTCCGGTGCTGGCCGATCCCAAGGGCAAGGATTTCTCGATTTATCGCGGTGCCAGCCTGATCACACCGAACCTCAGTGAGTTCGAAGCCATTGTTGGCGGCTGCGCGGACGAGCACGAATTGGTGGCCAAGGGCGCGGCGTTGATGGCCGACCTCGACCTCGGCGCCTTGCTGGTCACCCGTGGCGAGCACGGCATGACCTTGCTGCGTCCTGGCCATCCGGCAATGCACTTGCCGGCGCGTGCCCGTGAAGTGTTCGACGTCACCGGCGCCGGCGATACCGTGATTTCCACCCTGGCCGCCTCGATTGCCGCGGGTGAAGAACTGCCTCACGCCGTGGCCCTGGCCAACCTGGCGGCGGGCATTGTGGTGGGTAAGCTGGGTACCGCAGCCATCAGTGCCCCTGAACTGCGCCGGGCGATCCAGCGTTCCGAAGGTTCGGAGCGAGGCGTGCTGGGGATCGAGCAATTGCTGCTGGCCATCGACGACGCGCGTGCCCACAACGAAAGCATTGTGTTCACCAACGGCTGCTTCGACATTCTGCATGCGGGTCATGTGACCTATCTGGAACAGGCGCGCGCCCAGGGCGACCGTCTGATCGTGGCGGTCAACGACGATGCCTCGGTCAGCCGCTTGAAGGGCCCGGGCCGTCCGATCAACAGCGTCGACCGTCGCATGGCGGTACTGGCCGGTCTGGGCGCGGTGGACTGGGTGATCAGCTTCCCTGAGGCGACTCCGGAAAACCTGTTGGCCCAGGTCAAGCCGGACGTATTGGTCAAGGGTGGCGACTATTCCGTCGACCAGGTCGTGGGGGCCGATATCGTCAGCGCCTACGGCGGCACGGTCAAAGTACTGGGCCTGGTCGAGAACAGCTCGACCACTGCCATCGTCGAGAAGATCCGCAACAATGAGTAAGGCTGACAAGTGTGTACTGATCACCGGCGGCGCGGGCTTTATCGGCTCGCACCTGGTTGATGCGTTGCTGGCCAAAGGCTACGGGGTGCGGGTGCTGGATGACCTGTCCACCGGCAAGCGCAGCAACCTGCCGTCAGGCAACCCGAACGTCGAGCTGATCGTGGGCGATGTGGCCAATGCCGAACTCGTGGCGCAGGCTGCCATCGGCACGATGGCAGTGGTGCACCTGGCCGCCGTGGCCTCGGTGCAAGCGTCGGTGGACGACCCGGTCAGCACCCACCAGAGCAATTTCGTCGGCAGCCTGAATGTCTGCGAAGCCATGCGCAAGGCTGGGATCAAGCGTGTGGTATTTGCCTCGAGCGCGGCGGTGTATGGCAACAATGGCGAAGGTGCGTCGATTGACGAGGACACCACCAAGGCGCCGTTGACGCCCTATGCGTCCGACAAGTTGGCCAGTGAGCATTACTTCGACTTCTACCGCCGCCAGCATGGCCTGGAGCCGGTGATCTTCCGCTTCTTCAATATCTTCGGGCCGCGCCAGGATCCGTCATCGCCGTACTCCGGGGTGATCAGCATCTTCAGTGAGCGCGTGCAGCAGGGCTTGCCGATTGCCGTGTTCGGTGACGGTGAGCAAACCCGCGACTTCATGTACGTGGAAGACCTGGTCGACCTGCTGGTGCAGGCCATCGAGATGCAGGACGCGCCGCTGGGGGCCATCAATGTCGGATGGAATCGCACCACGACGCTCAAGGACGTGCTGCAGGCCTTGGAAGAGATTGCCGGCCAGTTGCCTGCGGTGGCTTACGGGCCGGCACGCTCCGGGGACATCCGGCATTCGCGGGCGAATAACCAGCGGCTGCTGGCGAGCTTCACACTGCCCGAGCCCACACCGCTGAAGGTCGGTCTGGAACGCCTGTCCAAAGCCTGACGCATTCCCTGTGGGCGCTGGCTTGCCTGCGATGCAAACACCCCGGTGTCACTGATACACCCAAGTGATGCCATCGCAGGCAAGCCAGCTCCCACAATGGTTTTGCGTCAGGTCTTGGCCTTTTTCTTCGGCACGATCTTGCCCAGCATCCGTTGTGCCAGGCGTTTCAATTTCGACTCTTTCTCGGGCTCTGCCAGTCCTTGTTGGCGTAGCCAGTCTTTCCAGCGAATCCGTTCCTCACGCACCAGCCAGCCTTCCTGTTGGGCAAAACTCTCTGCCAGGTACAGGCCCCGCGTGCTGGCCGGATGGAGTTGGTCTTTCTTGACGGTGTACAGCTCGGCCAGCGGCTGGCCGTCCTTGAGCGGCATCAGGTAAAGGTCCGGACGCTGGCGGTCGAGGCGTGCCACCAGTTGATCGCCTTCCAGGCGCTCATCCACATGAAACAGGCTCAGGGACTTGGCTTCCCTGGGCACTTCCAGGCGCAGGTCATAAATCAGTTGCAGCGAAGCTGTGGGCAGGTGCACGTAGGCCCGTGGGCGCTCGATCAGTTGGGTGGTTGCGCAGCGCACCGGGCGTGCGGCGCCCGACAACGGGCTTAGCCGAAAAGGCAGGGCTTCGCGGTAATGCAGTGCCGCAGAGTAGGGCGCCGGCAGCCAGGTGTCGTTGAAACGCCCGCCCAGCCAACCTTCGGGGGTCTCCAGCAAACACTCTTCAGCGATTTCCTGAATGGCCGTGTGCAGCGGCAGGTTCAGCTCGTGGGCAGGGACATAGCCGGAGATCAGCTTGAGCACCACATCGCCGCGGTCCTGGCGGCGTTGGCGCACCAGGACCCAATAGTCCTTGTTTTGCCAGTGCAGGGTCAGTCGCACCGAAACGCCCAGGTTCGCCAGTTCCAGGGCAAAGCGTTCGGGGTCGGCCACCTCGACCGGTTTGCGCCGTTGCAGGGTCTGGGCAAAATTGAGCGGCATGCCCACGCTCTGGTAGTTCAGGCCCTCGGGGGTGGCTTCGACGTGCAGCGGCAGTGTCTTGAAGTTGCTGGGGTTCTTTCTTATGAGCGTTCGCGGCATGTCGGCTCCTTCTTGCGACGGGGTCGGCCGCGTCGGCGGCATCAGCGTTGACGAATGACCCGGGCTGCGGTCGCCACGTTATGGGCCAGGTGCAGCGGATTGATGGTCCCGACAATAGCACTCGCGACGCCCGTTTGCGCAAACAACAACATGAAACTGGCACTAATTGGATCCATTCCTGGCTCCAGGCACACGTGGCCACTGGCGAGGGCCTTTTTTACCAGGATGCCCTTGCCATGGGTCGCCGCATAATCAATGACGGCTTTCTCCGCCTGTTCGTTCAAATTGTAGGTGACCATCGCGCAATCACCCTGTTCCAGAGCCTTCACGCCGCCTTCGACGGTTTTGCCGGAAAAGCCGTAACCGCGAATCTTGCCCTCGTTTTTCAGCTCCGCCAGGGTCTGGTAAACCTCGCAGTCATTGAGGATGTGCAGATCGTTGCCGTCGGAATGCACCAGCACCAGGTCGATAAAGTCCGTTTCCAGGCGCTTCAAGCTGCGCTCGATCGACATCCGTGTATGGGCCGCGCTGAAGTCATGGCGTGAAACGCCCGCTTCGAACTCCTCGCCGACCTTGCTGACAATCACCCAGTCCTGGCGCTGCCCGCGCAACAGCGGCCCCAGGCGTTCTTCGCTGCGGCCATAGGCCGGTGCGGTATCGATCAGGTTGATGCCCAGTTCGCGGGCCTGGCGCAGCAGCATGCGCGCCTCATCGTCCCCGGGGATCTGGAAGCCGCTGGGGTATTTCACCCCTTGGTCGCGGCCCAGCTTCACGGTGCCCAGGCCCAGCGGCGATACGAGCAGGCCGGTGCTGCCCAGGGGGCGGTGCAGGTCGTGCAACGTTGGCAGGCTCATGGCAATAGTTGCTCCCAGGCGGGTACGCCAATGGCAGGTTTGGGCAAGCCGGGCAGGGTTTCGCTGGCGGCTGGGCGAATGCCGTCACGCTCCAGGCTGTTGATCACCCGGTCGGCGAAGTCCGGTGCCAACGCCAGTTTGGTTGGCCAGCCCACCAGCAGGCGGCCTTGCTCGGCGACGAAGGCATTGTCGGGGCGGGTGAGGCCCGATTGCAGGGGTTCGGCGCGGTCGACGCGCAGCGTGGCCCATTGGGTCTGGCGCATGTCGATCCAGGGCAGCAGCTGCGCCAACTCTTTCTGCGCCGTTGCGATCTGCTCCTGCGGCGTGCGCGCCACGCCATCGGCCTCGGCAATGTCGCCGCCCAGGTACCACACCCAGTTGCCATCGGCGGCAGGGTGGGTGGTGACGGTAATACGCGGCTTGGTGCCGCCGCCCAGGCAGTGGGCGTACAGCGGTTTCAGGCCGGGCCCCTTGGCGATGATCATGTGCAGCGGCCGCGTTTGCATGGCCGGCTGGCTCAGGCCCAGGGCTGCCAGCAGGTCGGCGGTACCGCCACCGGCGCTGAGTACGATGCGCTGGGCGCGAATCTCGCGACCGTCCACCTTCAGGCCTGCCAGTGTGCCACCTTCCAGCAGTGGCTCGATGTGCTGCCCGGCGAGCAGGCTGTCACCGGCCAGTTGCGCCAGGCGTTCGATCAGGCTGGGCACATCGATGACCAGTTCGGCCAGGCGGTAGACCTTGCCCTTGAAACGGCGGTCTTGCAGGGCTGGCGGTAGTTCCTCGCCCTTGACCTGATCTACACGGCCGCGCACGGCCTTGCTGGCGAAAAAACTGGTGAGATTGCCGGCAAGGGTGCCGGGAGACCACAGGTAGTGGGCCTCGGAGAGCAGGCGCACACCGGTGAGGTCCAGCTCGCCGTTGCCTGCCAGGGCTTCACGCCAGCGACGCGGCATGTCGGCGATGGCTTCGGAGGCGCCAGTGAGGGCGCCGTGCAGGGCGTATTTCGCACCGCCGTGAATGATCCCCTGGGACTTCACGCTTTGTCCGCCACCCAGCGTGGCGCTTTCCACCAGCACCGTGGAAAACCCCTGGCGGCGCAGGCGCGCATTCAACCAGAGGCCGGCAACCCCGGCGCCGACAATCAGGACGTCGGTGGAAATAACGGTTGGCATGGGCGACCTCAGTGTTCAAGACAAGAGGCGCAGTATACAGGCTGTTGAGCGGCGGTCAGTGCCCGGCGGTTTTCGAGAACAACTGGATCACCACCACGCCCAGCACAATCAGGCCCATCCCCAGGATGGCCGGAACATCCAGCTTCTGGCCGTAGATGAACAGCGCGGCGACGCTGACCATCACGATGCCCATCCCGGCCCACACCGCGTAGGCCACGCCCACCGGCACGGTGCGCACCACCAGAGTCAGCATCCAGAACGCCACGCCATACCCGACGATCACCAGCGCCAGCGGGATGGGCGTACTCCAGCCCTTGATGGCTTTCATGGATACGGTGGCGATCACTTCCGAGCAAATGGCAATGGCCAGATAGACATAGGCTGCATTCATGGGGAGATCCTCGGTTGTGGCATGTTCGAATAAGGTGGCCATTCTAACGCCTTGGAAGATGGGATAAAGTCATTACCTATCCGAATTGAAGATGGGTTAAGCCATGAGCGTGCAATGGAACCTGGACCAGATGCGCCTGTTTGTCAGCGTCGCCGAACATCGCTCGTTTTCGGCGGTGGCCCGTGACCAGCGCAAGGCCCAATCGGCGGTCAGCAATGGCATTGCCTTGCTGGAGGCGGACCTGGGCCTGAGCCTGTTCGATCGCAGCAGCGGTCGCCAGCCGACATTGACCGAAGCCGGCCACGTATTGCTGGAAGAGGCGCGCGAAGTGTTGCGCCAATGCGAACGTCTCAATGGCCGGGCGCTGTCGCTGACCCGTGGCGAGGAGGCCTTGTTGCGCCTGGCCCAGGATGAAGCCATGTTGTTCCAGCCGGTGCTCGACAGTCTCGAAGCGCTGGCCGGGCATTACCCTCATCTGGAGGTGCAACTTTCCAGCGCGGCCCAGGGCGACGTGGCGCGCAAACTGGTGGAGCGCAAGGCGGACCTGGGCTTGTTGTTCTATCACGACCAGATCCCCGAAGCCCTGGAGCGGCGGGTGGTGGGCAGTGTGGAAATGGTCACGGTGTGCGGCGTAAACCACCCGCTGGCCCGGGAACAATACGTGACGTGCCAGCGCCTGGCGCAGTTTCGCCAACTGTTGATGTCGACCCAGACCAGTGTCTATCCCGGCAGCGAGGCCGCCAGCCCGCTGGTATGGCGGGCTGACAGTTTCTACGTGCTCGCCGAATGGCTCATGAGTGGCCTCGGTTGGGCCTGGCTGCCGCGGCATATCGTGCAGTACCCGACTTACCAGCAGCAGATGGTCGAGCTGGACAGCGAATGGACCCCGCCCGCGCTGGTGGTGGAACTGGTCTGGCGTCGTGACGAGCACCTGGGGCCGGCCGCGCGCTTCCTGGCGCAACGTTTTGCCGAGTGCTTGCAGGCGATCGACTGAAAAAGCCGATAAACTCCGCCGCCATGAATAGAACTCTCTACAGCTGTCTGTTTTACCTGGCGCTGCCGTTGGTGGCTTTACGTCTGTGGCTGCGCGCACGCAAGGCGCCGGCCTATGCCCGGCGTGTGAGCGAACGGTTTTCCTATGGCTTGCCGGTGATGCGCCCGGGCGGGATTTGGGTGCATGCCGTGTCGGTGGGCGAAAGCATCGCGGCGGCGCCGATGGTGCGCGGGTTGCTCGAGCGTTATCCCGCGCTGCCGATCACCGTCACCTGCATGACGCCCACCGGTTCCGAGCGCATCCAGGCGTTGTTCGCCAACGAGCCGCGCATCCAGCATTGCTACCTGCCCTATGACTTGCCGTGTGCGGCCAAGCGTTTTCTCGACCGGGTGCAGCCCAAGCTCGCGGTGATCATGGAAACCGAGTTGTGGCCCAACCATATTCACGCCTGTGCCCAGCGCGGTATTCCAGTGGCGCTGGCCAATGCGCGACTGTCAGCGCGTTCGGCCAAGGGCTATGCGCGCTTTGCCCGGCTGACGGCGCCCATGCTGTCTGAAATGAGCCTGTTCGCCGTGCAGACCCAGGCCGAAGCCCAGCGCTTCCTCAGCCTGGGCGCACGGCCGGAAACCGTCGAAGTCACCGGCTCGATCAAGTTCGACCTGACCATCGACCCGCAGTTGCCGGTGCGCGCTGCGGCCCTGCGTGCGCAGTGGGGCGCCAGCGAGCGTCCGGTGTGGATCGCTGCCAGTACCCATGCCGGTGAAGATGAAGTGGTGCTGGCCGCCCACCGTCAGTTGCTCGACAGCTACCCGAACGCGCTGTTGATTCTGGTGCCACGTCACCAGGAGCGCTTCGGTCCGATGTATGAGCTGTGCCAGCAGCAGGGCTTTGCCACGGTGCGCCGCTCCAGCGGCGAACCCGTTACTGCGCAAACCTCGGTGTTGCTCGGCGATACCATGGGCGAGCTGCTGTTTCTATACGCCTTGGCTGACAGCGCCTTTGTCGGCGGCAGCCTGGTGGCGACCGGCGGGCATAACCCGCTGGAGCCGGCGGCGCTGGCGTTGCCGGTGATCATGGGGCCGCACGTGTTCAACTTCCTCGAAATCACCGCGATGATGCGTGAGGCGGGAGCGTTGAGGCAGGTGGACGATGCCGAGGGGTTGGCCGAAGCCGTGCGCCAGTTGTTCGAACTGCCGCAGGATGCGCGCAGGATGGCGCAGGCGGGATTGAAGGTGATGCAGGCTAATCAAGGGGCTTTGAAACGTCTGCTGGATGGTTTGGACAAACTCCTGACTCACTGACAACGCGAATCAAATGTGGGAGCTGGCTTGCCTGCGATGCAGGCACCTCGGTCCATCAGGTTGACCGAGATGACGCCATCGCAGGCAAGCCAGCTCCCACATGTGTTATTCGGTGTGCCTAGTAGTTCGGACGGGCCTTGAGCTGTTCGGCCGCAGCCTTGGCCAAGTCCGGCGGCAGGAAGTCCTTGTCGGGGTTGTAGTCGGCTTTGAGATAACGCGCCAGGTCCTGCAGATCCCCCGGGTTCAACGTCCCGGCCGCCTGCTTCAAGCGCAGGTTGTCGAGAATGTAGTCATAGCGACTGTTGTTGTAGTTGCGCACCGACGCGTACAGCTGGCGCTGTGAGTCCAGCACGTCGACGATGTTGCGCGTACCCACCTGATAACCGATTTCCGTGGCTTCCACCGCGCTCTGGTTGGAGATGATCGACTGGCGGCGTGCCTGCACCTGCTCCACATCGGTGTTCACTGCGCGGTGCAGGTTGCGGGTGTTTTCCACCACCTGACGGCGCAAGCCTTCGCGTTGCTGCTCGGTCTGGTCCAGGCGCGAGTAGGACTCGCGAACTTGCGAGCTGGTCAGGCCGCCGCTGTAGATCGGGATGTTCAGGCGCAGGCCGATGGTGCGCTGGGACACATCGCCGCCGTAAGGCACCGGCAACTGGTTCGGGTTGCTGAAACCCAGGGCGTCGTTGTCACCTTTTTCGTATTGCGCCACGGCGTCGAGGGTCGGCGCGTGGCCGGCCTTGCGTTGTTTCAGGGTTTCTTCGGCGGCGGTGACCGCGTAGTTGCTGGCCAGCAGGTTCAGGTTCTGGCGACCGGCGGTTTCGACCCAGGCCTTGGCGTCGTTTGGCGCCGGCGGGAGCACCGGCAGTGTATGAACGATGCCCTGGATCGAGTGGTACTGGCGATTGGTCAGGGTGATCAGCGCCTCAAAGGCGTCTTCCACCTGGCGCTGCGCGAGGATGCGGTTGGCCCGCGCGGTGTCGTAGCTGGCCTGGGATTGCAGTACGTCGGTCTTGTCCGACAGGCCCACGTCGAAGCGTTCGTTGGACTGGTCCAATTGACGCTTGAACGCATTTTCCTCGGCCTTGGTGGAGGCCAGGTTGTCCTGGGCGCGCAGCACGGCGAAGTAGTTTTCGGCGCTTTGCAGGATCAGGTTCTGTTCGGTGGCCGACAGTTGCAGGGCGGCTTGCTCGTTGACCGCTTCGGCTGCCTGCAACTGGAACCAGCGGTCGGCGCGGAACAGCGGCTGGCTCAGGGTTGCACGCCAGGAGTGCGCGTCGCGGTTGGCGGTGGCCGAGGGCTGGGAGATCTGGGTGCGCACGTTGTTGCTGTCGGCACCGGCCGACAGGTTCGGCAGCAAGCCGGCACGGGCCTGGGGCACCACTTCTTTCTGTGCGCCGTACTGGGCGCGGGCGGCGGCAAGGTCGGCGTTATTGTCCACGGCTTCCTGGTAGACGCTGACCAAGTCAGTTTTAACGGACAGGGGCGCTTCTGCTGCCCAGACCATTCCGTTGGTCGCACAAGACACGGCAAGAGCCAGTGAAAGTTTGCGCAGCATGAGGCGATCCCTAGATAAATATTATGGATATAATTCAGCGCCCAAGGCTAAGGCTCGCCCTGTGTGGCGTCAAGCCTTGGAGCAGTCCCCGAGTGTAGTGGGGCGATCACCACACAACAATCCTGCAAAAGAGCCATTCATCACGCTGAATGCACCGCTGTTGGCAATTTGCCCTTGGCATGGTCTAGACTGGCCGCGTTCTTGTCGGGGTGCCTTGTTGGAAGGCTGAGATCGGTAAATACCGGATCCCGTTGAACCTGATCAGGTTAGCGCCTGCGTAGGGAACAAGATTTCTCGTCACCCGGCGAGTCCTCTTGTGCTTCGTCCGGGATGCTGTTCATTTATTGAGCAGTCCTCGTGCACCAAGCACAGCACTGGTTTCAGTGCGTCCATCCGTCTCAGGTTCACTCCGGCAACAATCCACCGCCTGGATAGTTGGAGAGCCTGTGATGACTACAAAACTAAAAAATACCGTGCACCTGAGTGAATCGGCCAAGGTCGACTCCGGCTCCGTGCAGCCGTTTACCCGCTCGCAAAAAATCTACGTACAAGGCACCCGCCCGGACATCCTCGTGCCCATGCGTGAAATCAGCCTGGACGTGACGCCCACCGATTTCGGCGGTGAAATCAACGCGCCGGTCACGGTATACGACACCTCGGGCCCGTACACCGACCCCAACGTCATCATCGACGTGCGCAAAGGCCTGGCCGACGTACGTTCACCGTGGATCGAGGCGCGTGGCGACACCGAGCGCCTGCCAGGGCTCTCTTCGCACTTCGGCCAGCAACGCCTCAACGATGCCGAACTGACCGCGCTGCGCTTTGCCCACGTGAAGAACCCGCGCCGTGCCAAAGCCGGCGCCAACGTCACGCAGATGCACTACGCGCGCAAAGGCATCATCACCGCCGAGATGGAATACGTCGCCATCCGCGAAAACATGAAGCTGGAAGAAGCCCGCGCCACCGGCCTGCTCGACCAGCAGCATGCCGGCCACAGTTTTGGCGCCAGTGTGCCGAAGATCATCACCCCGGAGTTCGTGCGCGAAGAAATCGCCCGTGGCCGCGCGATCATCCCGGCCAACATCAACCACACTGAGCTTGAGCCGATGATCATTGGCCGTAACTTCCTGGTGAAGATCAACGGCAACATCGGCAACAGCGCCCTGGGTTCGTCCATCGAAGAAGAAGTGGCCAAGCTGACCTGGGGCATCCGCTGGGGTTCGGACACCGTGATGGACCTGTCCACCGGCAAGCACATCCACGAAACCCGCGAGTGGATCATCCGCAACTCGCCCGTGCCGATCGGCACCGTGCCGATCTACCAGGCCCTGGAAAAAGTCGGCGGCGTGGCCGAAGACCTGACCTGGGAGCTGTTCCGCGACACCTTGGTCGAGCAGGCCGAGCAGGGCGTCGACTACTTCACCATCCATGCCGGCGTGCTGCTGCGCTATGTGCCGCTGACCGCCAAACGGGTCACCGGCATTGTGTCCCGTGGCGGCTCGATCATGGCCAAGTGGTGCCTGGCGCACCACAAAGAGAACTTCACCTACACGCATTTCGACGAAATCTGCGAAATCATGAAGGCCTATGACGTCAGCTTCTCCCTTGGCGACGGCCTGCGCCCGGGCTCCATTGCCGACGCCAACGACGCCGCCCAGTTCGGCGAGCTGGAAACCCTTGGCGAACTGACCAAGACGGCCTGGAAGCACGACGTGCAAACCATGATCGAAGGCCCCGGCCACGTGCCGATGCAGTTGATCAAGGAGAACATGGACAAGCAGCTCGAATGCTGCGACGAGGCGCCGTTCTACACCCTTGGCCCGCTGACCACCGATATCGCGCCGGGTTACGACCACATCACCTCCGGCATCGGTGCGGCGATGATCGGCTGGTTTGGTTGCGCCATGCTTTGCTACGTCACGCCCAAGGAGCACCTGGGGCTGCCGAACAAGGATGATGTGAAGACCGGGATCATCACCTACAAGATCGCCGCCCACGCCGCCGACCTCGCCAAAGGTCACCCGGGTGCGCAGATCCGCGACAACGCCTTGAGCAAGGCGCGCTTCGAATTCCGCTGGGAAGACCAGTTCAACCTCGGCCTGGACCCGGACACCGCACGGTCGTATCACGACGAAACGCTGCCGAAGGACTCGGCCAAGGTCGCGCATTTCTGCTCGATGTGCGGGCCGAAGTTCTGCTCCATGAAAATCACCCAGGAAGTGCGTGAATACGCGGCCAACCAGCGCATTGAAGCGGTGGATGTGGATGTGGCCAAGGGCTTGGCCGAGCAGGCGGAGCGGTTCAAGCAGGAAGGCAGTCAGCTGTATAAAAAGGTCTGATCCAAGGCGGCGGTGCCTGCACCGCCGTCATCGCGGGCAAGCCCGGCTCCCACAGTTGATCGAGTTGTACACAGATTTTGTGTCCACAGCCGGTCCCCTGTGGGAGTCGGGCTTGCCCGCGATAGCGATCTCCCAAACAACAAATGTTCCTCAGAGATAACACCCTTGAGCATTCAACCGAGTACCTACTCTCCCGATATCGCAGTGCCGAGCGACAAACGCGTCTTCGGCGCCCGCGATCTGTTCTCCCTGTGGTTCTCCCTCGGCATCGGCCTGATGGTCCTGCAAACCGGCGCCTTGCTTGCGCCGGGCCTGGGCTTGTCCGGTTCCTTGCTCGCGATCTTCCTCGGCACCCTGGTCGGCGTCTTGCTGCTGGCAGCCGTCGGCGTGATCGGCAGTGACACCGGCCTGTCCGCCATGGCTGCGCTCAAACTCAGCCTCGGCACCCATGGCGCCAGCCTGCCGGCCCTGTTGAACCTGCTGCAACTGATCGGCTGGGGTTCGTTTGAAATCATCGTGATGCGCGATGCCGCCAGCCTGCTGGGGACGCGGGCATTCAGCGACGGCAGCCTGTTGGCCAGCCCGCTGTTGTGGACCCTGTTTTTCGGTGGCCTGGCTACCTTGCTGGCCGTGAGCGGCCCGCTGACCTTCGTACGCCGGATCCTGCGCAAGTGGGGCATCTGGCTGCTGCTCGCGGCTTGCCTGTGGTTGACCTGGAACCTGTTCGCCAAGGCCGACCTCGCCGCACTCTGGGCCCGTGCCGGTGATGGCTCGATGCCGTTTGCCGTGGGCTTCGACATCGCTATCGCCATGCCACTCTCGTGGCTGCCGTTGATCGCCGATTACTCACGTTTCGGCAAGCGCGCCCAAAGCGTGTTCGGCGGCACCGCGCTGGGGTTCTTTATCGGCAATTTCTGGCTGATGAGCCTGGGCGTGGCGTACACCCTGGCCTTTGCACCCAGCGGTGAAGTGAATGCCTTGCTGTTGGCGCTGGCCGGTGCCGGCCTGGGGATTCCATTGCTGCTGATCCTGTTGGACGAGTCGGAAAACGCGTTTGCCGATATTCACTCGGCGGCGGTGTCCAGCGGGATTCTGCTGCGCTTGAGGGTCGAGCACCTGGCCCTGGCGATTGGCGTGGTCTGCACCCTGATCGCCTGTCTGGCGCCGCTGGCGCAGTACCAGAACTTCCTGTTGCTGATCGGCTCGGTGTTTGCACCGCTGTTTGGCGTGGTGCTGGTGGATCACTTCATCCTGCGCCGCCGTGGTCAGGCTGTAGCGGCGAAGCTGCGAGGGGCTGCGCTGCTGGCGTGGCTGGGCGGGGTCGGCACCTACCACGTGCTGGCGAATCTGTACCCGGATGTCGGCGCGACCCTGCCGGCGCTGGTGCTGGCAGGGCTGTTGCGGTGGGTTCTGGGCCGGGTCTTCAGTGACGCGCGGGTACCAGCTCAGGCTTGATGATGCCGTCGAGGCGTGTATAGGGAATCTGCAATTCGACATGCCCCAGGGCATACGGCGCGATGGTGGTGGTGGGGTACTTCAGGATCACGCCGCCGTAGGTCAGTGCCACGTTCGGGGTTTTCTGGAACGGCCAGGTTTTCACGAAGTCCGGCTCCAGGCTCAGGCGGGTGCTGATCAGCCAGCTGTTGTGGGCGACCTGGGCGGCTTTCCAGAAGGCATCTTCCTTGCCCGGCAGCAGCATGTCGGTCAGTGACAGGGCTTTTTGTTGCTGGCGCGAATAGTTGATGAACGCGCGGCCCGGCTCGCCATGGGTCGTGCCCTGGTCCAGGTAGCTGGACAACTCGATGATCACCAAGCCGTCATGCTGCTCCCGTACCTTGGCCTGCAAGTACATGCTGTTGCGTGGTCCCGAGGTGCGCAGGAATTGCTCGCGGTACGCCGCAAGGCTGGCCGGTTGCGGCGTCACGCCGGTCATTTGCAGCAGGCGCTGTTCGATCAAGGCGTCCAGCTTGGGCTCCTTGGCAAAGTGCACGGTATCGATATTCACCAACGGGCAGTCTGCGCTGGCGCAGCCGGGCTGGTTTTGCTCGGTGGCGTCGCGGGTGACGTCCAGTGGTGTGCGATAGCTGGGTTGGAACAGGCTTTGGCAGGCACCCAGGGTCAGTGCGATGCAGGCCACGGAGGCGATTTTTAAAAGCGACATGGATGTCCTTCGTCTATCGGTAAGCGCGAAATTCGTGGAGCTTCGACTGTCGGCAGCGCCTTCAGTTCGCCACTAAGCTGATTAGAGTGAGTTTGACGCCCGCCGCCTGTCCCGGCAACTGGAAAGGGGCTGCATCCAGAGGCGTGAGCGCGTTAGGATGGCGCCCATTGCGCAGGCTTAACGAGGATGGGACATGACGGACATTGCGAAATCGACGCCGAGCAAGATCGAAATCGTTCAGCGCGACAATGCCTACCAGGGCTTCTACAAGCTTGACCGCGTGCAGCTGCGCCACGAGAAATTCGACGGTGGCATGAGCCGGGTGATCAACCGCGAAGTCTTCGTGCGCCACGACGCGGTGTGCGTGCTGCCCTACAACCCGCAGCGCGATGAAGTGGTGTTGATCGAGCAGTTTCGCGTCGGCGCCATGGGGCGTACCGAAAACCCCTGGCTGGTGGAAATGGTGGCCGGCCTGATTGACAAGGACGAGGAACCGGAGGAGGTTGCACACCGCGAAGCCGAAGAGGAAGCTGGGCTGACATTCTCCGCGCTGTGGCCCATCACCCGATATTTCCCGTCGCCCGGCGGCAGTACCGAATTCGTGCATTTGTACCTCGGCCGTTGCGACAGCAGCGCCGCCGGCGGTGTCCATGGACTGGAAGAAGAGGCAGAAGATATCCGCGTCAGCACCTGGGCGTTCGAGGACGCCTTGCAAGCGGTGCGTGACGGTAAAATTTCCAATGCAGCCAGCATCATTGCCCTGCAATGGCTTGCGCTTAATCGCGCAGAAGTGAGGGGGTTATGGCAGTAAAGGCACGGGAACGTTATCGAGTCGACCTGATCGGGCTGCAAGCGGCCTGCGAGGCCAACTATGCGCGGCTGATGCGCCTGCTTCCCGACATGCGTCATTCGCTCGAGGCCCGGCGCATCGGTGTGACCCATGGCGACCAGATGCTCGGCGTGCTGACCCTGGAGGTCATCGTCAACTGCCCGTACACCACCACCCTGCGCGTTCGCCAGGAACACAGTCTGCCTTGGCTGCCCGTGCCGCAGCTGGAAGTGCAGGTGTACCACGACGCGCGCATGGCCGAAGTGGTCAGCGCCGAACATGCACGGCGTTTTCGCAGCATCTACCCTTACCCGAATGTGTTCATGCATCAGCCCGATGAGAAGGCACAACTCAATGTGTTCCTCGGTGAATGGCTGAGCCATTGCCTGGCCCTGGGTCATGAGTTCGAAGCGGTGCGGTAGATGTGAACTGCGTCTGCTTCCTTGGGTTTCCTCTTTGTGTCCTGCCCCAGCATAATCAAGCCAAACGTCCATTCCTGTGATTGCCTTGGGAGAGCGCCTTGTCCCGCGTATCCACCGTGAACCCTGACGCCTCGGCGTTGTTGGTGCAGTTGTCCGACAGCCACCTGTTTGCCAAGGCGGACGGCACGTTGCTGGGTATGAACACCCGTGAAAGCCTGCAACGGGTGATCGAGTTGGTGCGCGCGCAACAGCCGCAGATCGACGTGTTGCTGGCCACGGGGGATTTGTCACAGGATGGCACGCTGGAGTCCTACCAACAGTTTCGTGACATGACCGCGCCTATCGGTGTCCCGACGCGCTGGATCCCGGGCAATCACGACGAGCCGCAGATCATGGCCCATGCCGCGGTGCACAGCGATTTGCTCGAACCGGTCGTCGACATCGGCAACTGGCGTATCACCCTGCTGGACTCCGCCGTACCGGGCTCGGTGCCGGGATACTTGCAAGACCAGCAATTGCAGGTGCTCGCCCGTGCCTTGAGCGAAGCGCCGACCCGTCATCATCTGGTGTGTTTTCACCACCATCCGGTTTCCATCGGCTGTGCCTGGATGGAGCCGATCGGTCTGCGCAACCCCGAAGCCCTGTTTGCCGTGCTAGACCGTTTTCCTCAGGTTCGGGCGGTGCTCTGGGGCCATGTGCACCAGGAAATCGACCGCGAACGCAACGGCGTACGCCTGCTGGCGTCGCCCTCCACCTGCATCCAGTTCGCCCCGGGCAGCGAAGACTTCAAGGTCAGCGAGCAGGCGCCGGGCTATCGCTGGCTGCGTCTGCATGCCGACGGGCGGTTGGAGACTGGCGTAGAGCGGGTCCAGGACTTCGAGTTTACGGTGGACTACGGCAGTAACGGCTACTAAAGGCTGCAAACACTGCACAACAATGTGGGAGCGGGCTTGCCCGCGAATGCCGTGTGCCAGTCAATACGTCTGTCACTGATCCACCGCATTCGCGAGCAAGCCCGCTCCCACACCTGTAAACTGCGCGTTTTTCGCGCACGCATGGAGAGCCCGGCATGGCCGCTTCGATCCTGTATATTCACGGTTTCAACAGCGCGCCGGCGTCGAACAAGGCTTGCCAGCTCATCATCGTGATGAATGCCCTTGGGCGAGGCGAGCAATTGCGCGTGCCGGCCCTGCATCATCACCCCCGCCAGGCGATGCCTCAGCTGGAAGCGGCTATCCGTGAACTGGGGCGGCCCCTGCTGGTCGGCAGCTCACTCGGCGGCTACTATGCAACCCATCTTGCCGAACGTCATGGCCTCAAGGCGCTGCTGGTCAACCCGGCGGTCAGCCCTCATCGGATGTTCGACGGTTACCTGGGCACCCAGAAAAACCTCTACACCGGTGAAACCTGGGAGCTGACCCACGACCACGTCACGGCACTGGCCGAACTGGAAGTCCCGGCGCCCCGGGAAGCCGCGCGTTATCAGGTATGGTTGCAGACCGGCGATGAAACACTGGATTATCGCCTCGCCCAGCAGTACTACCGTGCCTGTGCCCTGCGCATCCAGGCCGGCGGCGACCATGGTTGCCAGGGTTTCGCCCAGCAATTGCCGGCGCTCCTGAGCTTTGCCGGCATTGGCGCAGATCAGTATCAATCCTTCGATTTTTCTTCATTGTAAGAATCGCAGGTTATTTTTTAATCGAACGACTCACGACGAGACCCCATGGCCACTCCCAGCGCTAGCTCTTATAACGCCGACGCCATCGAAGTCCTCTCGGGCCTCGATCCGGTGCGCAAACGCCCCGGCATGTACACCGACACCACGCGGCCGAACCACCTCGCCCAGGAAGTCATCGACAACAGCGTCGACGAAGCCCTGGCCGGCCACGCCAAGTCGGTGCATGTCATTCTCCACGCCGACCACTCCCTGGAGGTGTCCGACGACGGTCGCGGCATGCCGGTGGACATCCACCCGGAAGAGGGTGTACCGGGCGTCGAGCTGATCCTCACCAAGCTCCATGCGGGCGGCAAGTTCTCCAACAAGAACTACCAATTTTCCGGTGGCTTGCACGGTGTGGGCATTTCGGTGGTCAACGCCTTGTCCACGCTGGTGCGGGTCAGGGTCAAGCGTGATGGCAACGAATACGAGATGACCTTCGCCGATGGCTACAAAGCCACCGACCTGGCCGTGATCGGCTCCGTTGGCAAGCGCAACACCGGTACCAGCGTGTACTTCGCGCCGGACCCGAAATACTTCGATTCGCCAAAATTCTCCATCAGCCGCCTCAAGCACGTGCTCAAGGCCAAGGCTGTGCTGTGCCCGGGTCTGCTGGTCACCTTTGAAGACAAAGGCACCGGTGAAAAAGTCGAGTGGCACTACGAAGACGGCCTGCGCTCCTACCTGGAAGACTCCGTCAGCGAATTCGAACGCCTGCCCAACGAGCCGTTCTGCGGCAGCCTGGCCGGCAATAAGGAAGCCGTCGACTGGGCGCTGCTGTGGTTGCCCGAAGGCGGCGACAGCGTGCAGGAAAGCTACGTCAACCTGATCCCGACGGCCCAGGGCGGCACCCACGTCAACGGGTTGCGCCAGGGCCTGCTGGACGCCATGCGTGAATTCTGTGAATACCGCAGCCTGCTGCCGCGTGGCGTGAAGCTGGCGCCGGAAGACGTGTGGGAGCGCATCGCGTTCGTGCTCTCGATGAAGATGCAGGAACCGCAGTTCTCCGGCCAGACCAAAGAGCGTCTGTCATCCCGCGAGGCGGCGGCGTTTGTTTCCGGCGTGGTCAAGGACGCGTTCAGTCTGTGGCTCAACGAGCATCCAGAGTTGGGCCTGGCCCTGGCGGAACTGGCGATCAACAACGCCGGCCGTCGCTTGAAGGCCAGCAAGAAGGTCGAGCGCAAGCGCATCACCCAGGGCCCGGCATTGCCCGGCAAACTGGCTGATTGCGCCGGGCAGGACCCAATGCGTTCCGAACTGTTCCTGGTGGAAGGTGACTCCGCCGGCGGTTCCGCCAAGCAAGCGCGAGACAAGGAGTTCCAGGCGATCCTGCCGTTGCGCGGCAAGATCCTCAACACTTGGGAGGTCGATGGCAGCGAAGTCCTGGCCAGCCAGGAAGTGCACAACATCGCCGTGGCCATCGGTGTCGACCCGGGCGCGGCGGACATGAGCCAGCTGCGCTACGGCAAGATCTGCATCCTTGCCGACGCCGACTCCGACGGTCTGCACATCGCCACGTTGCTGTGCGCGCTGTTCGTCCAGCACTTCCGGGCGCTGGTGGATGCCGGTCACGTCTACGTCGCCATGCCGCCGCTGTACCGGATCGACTTGGGCAAGGAGATTTACTACGCCCTGGACGAAGCCGAGCGCGATGGCATTCTTGATCGCCTGGTGGCCGAGAAGAAGCGTGGCAAACCGCAGGTCACACGATTCAAGGGCCTGGGTGAAATGAACCCGCCGCAACTGCGCGAAACCACCATGGACCCGAACACCCGGCGCCTGGTGCAACTGACGCTGGGCGAAGACTTCGCCGAGACCTCGGAAATGATGGACATGCTGCTGGCGAAAAAACGCGCCGGCGACCGCAAGTCCTGGCTGGAGTCCAAAGGCAACCTGGCCGAGGTGCTGGGCTGATGCGCACAGGCTTCGCCCTGGCGATGCTGATGTCGAGCGGGCTGGCTACCGCGGTGGTGGCTGCGCCGGTGGCTGAGCTCAAGCTCGTGTCCGAACACCCGGTGGACGGCATGCGCGGCGGTAACCTGTCTGGCCTGGCCTTGTGCGGCAAGGTGCTGTGGACGGTTTCCGACCGCGATGACGACCAGATCTACCGGCTGGACATCAGCGCGCCGACCTGGCAGGCCGAAACGGTGAAAATCGACGTGCCGCCGGTGCCCGAGTCCGGGCTGCCCTGGGGCTTGCGTTCGCGTACCAAGGCCGCTTCGCTGGTGCGGGGCGGCGACCTGGATTTCGAAGGCATCACCTGCGATGACGCCGGGAACCGCTACATTGTCAGCGAAGCCCACGCGGCGGTGCTGCAAGTGCCGGTGAATGGCGCGCCCGAATGGTTGAAGATCGCGCCGGGCATGGTGCGTGAAGCCCGGGCCAGCGGCATGTTGTTGCACTTCAATGCCCTGTTCGAAGGCCTGGCGATCAACCCGGAAGGCAACCAGCTCTGGCTGGCGGCCGAGCGTGAGCGACGCGGCCTGATTTCGATCAAGCGCCCGCAGAGCCTGTGGGATTGCGACGGGCCTTGCGTGTTGCTGAGCGAAGCCGGCCAGGAAGTACAGCCCGCGCAATTCCCCAATGCCAAGGCAGTGTCCAAGGACTTTGCCGACCTGGCACTGTTCAAGGGCAAGCTGTTTACCCTCGAGCGCAACGCGTTCCAGATATGCCGACGCGACGCGGTCACGGCCAAGGTGGAACTGTGCTGGTCGTTTGCCGAAGGGGCCCTGATCCCGGAGCGGCGTTACGCCCAGCCTTATGGTTTGGCCGAGGCGCTGGTGGTGGATGCCGATGGCGCCTGGGTGGGCATCGACAATAATTTCGGCCCGCGCGCCGATGGCGAGAAGCGCCCGGTGGTCTACCGTTTCGCAGCCCCTGCCGGTGGCTGGAGCGCGCAGCCATGACTCCCGTTTTTTTTGAATTGATTCAGCGTGGCGGTTGTTCCGCCGCGCTTTACCCAACCATGATGAGGCCCGCATGAGTGACATCCTCGCAGACAGCTTAGATGGCGTAGAGCGCCGATCGCTGGCTGACTTCACCGAAAATGCCTACCTCAACTACTCCATGTACGTGATCATGGACCGTGCCTTGCCGCATATCGGCGACGGCCTGAAACCTGTACAGCGGCGCATTATCTACGCCATGAGTGAGTTGGGCCTGGACGCTGATTCCAAGCACAAGAAGTCGGCGCGTACCGTCGGTGACGTGCTCGGTAAATTCCACCCCCACGGCGACTCGGCGTGCTACGAAGCCATGGTGTTGATGGCCCAGCCGTTCAGCTACCGCTACACGCTGGTGGACGGTCAGGGCAACTGGGGGGCGCCGGATGATCCCAAGTCCTTCGCCGCCATGCGATACACCGAGGCGCGCTTGTCGCGTTACTCGGAGGTATTGCTCAGCGAGCTGGGGCAGGGTACCGCCGATTGGGGGCCGAACTTCGACGGCACCCTCGATGAGCCCCTGGTGTTGCCGGCACGTTTGCCGAATATCCTGCTCAATGGCACCACCGGCATCGCCGTGGGCATGGCCACCGACGTACCGCCGCATAACCTGCGGGAAGTCGCCACGGCCTGTGTGCGTTTGCTGGATGAACCAAAAGCCACGGTCGAACAGCTCTGCGAGCATATCCAGGGCCCGGATTACCCGACCGAAGCGGAAATCATCACGCCCCGCGCCGATTTGCTGAAGATGTACGAAACCGGCAAGGGCTCGGTGCGCATGCGCGCCGTGTACCACATTGAAGACGGCGACATTATTGTCACCGCGCTGCCGCATCAGGTGTCCGGCGCCAAGGTGCTGGAGCAGATCGCTGCCCTGATGCAGGCCAAACCATCGAAATTGCCGCAGGTCGCCGACCTGCGCGATGAGTCCGATCACGAAAACCCCTGCCGCATCGTGATCATCCCGACCAACAGCCGGGTCGACCACGAAGTGCTGATGCAGCACTTGTTTGCCAGCACCGACCTTGAGTCCAGCTACCGGGTCAACGTCAATATCATCGGCCTGG
The DNA here is from genome assembly GCF_054071875.1 of Pseudomonas sp. SDO524_S393. Taxonomy (NCBI): domain Bacteria; kingdom Pseudomonadati; phylum Pseudomonadota; class Gammaproteobacteria; order Pseudomonadales; family Pseudomonadaceae; genus Pseudomonas; species Pseudomonas sp. SDO524_S393. The sequence goes on from NZ_JBSVVZ010000029.1 coordinate 73,801, forward strand.
ACGGCAAGCCGCAGTTGAAGAACCTGCGCAACCTGCTGGTGGAATGGCTGGAGTTCCGCGTGCAGACCGTGCGTCGCCGCCTGCAATTCCGTCTCGACAAGGTGGAGCGTCGCCTGCACCTGTTGGACGGTTTGCTGATCGCTTATCTGAACCTGGATAAAGTGATCCACATCATCCGTACCGCCGAGCATCCGAAGGCCGAACTGATCGCCGAGTTCCAGCTCAGCGAAATCCAGGCCGATTACATCCTCGACACGCGCTTGCGCCAACTGGCACGCCTTGAAGAAATGAAGCTGCGCGACGAACAGGACGCGTTGCTCAAGGAGCAAGCCAAGCTGCAAGCCTTGCTGGGTAGCGAAGCCAAGCTGAAGAAGCTGGTGCGCAGCGAGTTGATCAAAGATGCCGAAACCTATGGTGACGACCGTCGGTCGCCTATCGTTGAGCGCGCTGAGGCGAAAGCTCTGACAGAGACCGAGCTGCTACCGAACGAGAAAATTACCGTCGTTCTGTCGGAAAAGGGTTGGGTTCGCTCCGCCAAAGGGCATGATATTGACGCCACCGGTTTGTCATACAAGGCTGGCGACGGTTTCAAGACCGCCGCAGCCGGGCGTTCCAACCAGTTTGCTGTGTTTATCGACTCGACCGGGCGCAGCTATTCGGTGGCGTCGCACACGTTGCCTTCCGCGCGGGGGCAGGGCGAGCCGCTGACCGGGCGCCTGACGCCACCACCGGGTGCGAACTTCGAGTGCGTGCTGCTGCCGGACGACGACGCGCTGTACGTGATCGCGTCCGACGCGGGTTATGGTTTTGTGGTCAAGGGTGAGGATTTGCAGGCCAAGAACAAGGCAGGCAAGGCCTTGTTGAGTCTGCCGAACAACGCCAAGGTGATCCTGCCGCGTGCGGTGGATGACCGTGAAAGCAACTGGCTGGCGTCCGTGACCACCGAAGGGCGTTTGCTGGTGTTCAAGATCAGTGACCTGCCGCAGTTGGGTAAAGGCAAGGGCAACAAGATTATTGGTATTCCGGGAGAGCGGGTGGCCAGTCGCGAAGAGTACGTGACCGACATCGCGGTGATCCCGGAAGGCTCTACCCTGGTGCTTCAGGCCGGCAAGCGCACGTTGTCACTGCGCCCTGACGACCTTGAGCATTACAAGGGCGAGCGTGGTCGGCGTGGCAACAAACTGCCTCGAGGCTTCCAGCGAGTGGATGCTTTGTTGGTAGAAACGCCTGTTTAGGGCGAATTAGAGCTTCCGATCTACGATTTAACGCGTAGATCGACGCTTTGGCGCTGGAGTCATGGCGCATATTCACGGATGATATGGCCTTTCCAGCGCCGGCGTGGCCGAGCGTGTATAGGTTATTTTTTAGTATTACATTGTGGTTCGCCTTGTGGCAGCCACCTGGATGGGATGATGACTGCTCCACGCCTTCCTTTTATTTTCATGCTCGCTGGCCTTTTGGGGCTGGCGGGTTGCAGCACACACCAACCGGTGTCGCTGTACCAGCTGGACAGCGGAAGTCCGGCGCAGCCAGCACAAACCGCAGGTATGGCCGTTTTGCTGGGCCCCGTGGTGGTCGCTGACTACCTGCAACGCGAAACCCTGCTGCAACGTCAGAACGACGGCAGCCTGCAAGGTTCCATCGATGGTCGTTGGGCGGGCAGTTTGTCGTCTGACATCAATCAGTTGATGTTGCGTCAGGTTGCGGGTCAGTTGGACAGCCAGCGTGTGGTGCTCGCGCCGGCGCCGACCGGTTTTACCCCGGATGTACAGGTGCTTTTAACCATTACCCGACTGGATTCCGGTGCGTCGCAGCCGGCGATCCTCGATGCGCAGTGGCGCTTGATCGACCGTCGTGGCCAGGTGCGTGACAACCGTATCGTGCACCTGCAGGAAGAGCACACCGGCACGACTGCATCCCAGGTCCAGGCCCAGGGCGTGCTGTTGCAGCATCTGGCGCAACAACTGTCGGTGGCCCTCAAACCATTGGCCAACCAGCCACCGATTGCCGAGGCACCACGCAAGCAAGCACCTGCCCAGGCCAAACCGGCTGCACCGGAAAAACCGAAAATGCCGATGGCAACACCGATTCGTACGGACATGGAAGTGTTCAGGTTTTGATCTGAATCGCGCACAAAGAAAAGGCCCGCTGATTAAGCGGGCCTTTTCTTTGTTTGCGATTTGAGCTGCGCCGCAGACTAAATGTGGGAGCGGGCTTGCTCGCGAAAGCGGCGTATCAGCCCACATATCAGTGACTGAACTACCTCCTTCGCGAGCAAGCCCGCTCCCACACAAGCCCGCTCACCACAAAATCTCGCTCCCCACACAAACCAGTTCAGCTTTTGGTGCGGGTCTCGTGCATCCGCGCCAGTTGCCGCTCCAGCATCGACGGGTACGGCTCCATCAACCGCTCCACGCAGCTTGCACCCTCCGGGCTGGCAATCGGGCGGATGCGCGCGCGTTGGCGGATCAAGGTGTCTTCACTGATCTTGCGCTCCACCAGCAGCAGGTTACGGCTGTGTTGGGACAGCGCCAGCGCATCCTGGGCGTTCTCGGTGAGCAGCAGGTCGATCTGGCTGATGCCGAACAGGTCGTCGCCAACGGTCAGGCCCAGTTGCAGTTGCAGGGTGATGCCGCTGTCGGCCACTTCGATCTGCAAGGCATGGCCCAGGGCTCGCAACAGTTCGCCGCAGCAGATGGCGTTGGTCAGGTAGTCCTCGCCACTGTCTTCGCTGTGGAACAGCATCAGCGTGCTGCCATCGTTCAGCGTATGCAGTTCGCTCTGGTACAGCGAGGCGGCCTGGTCCAGGCAGTCGCGGTAGCGTTCCAGCAGTTCGGTCAGGCGGGCCCGGGGCAGGCGGCGCAGTTGGTCCTGCGCGCCCAGTTGCACGGCCAGTACCGCGCTGTGCTGGGGCTCGGCATTTTTCACCGGGGCCGGTTTCGGTGCGACGGCCGGGCTGCTGTCCGACGTGTCGCGCAGGTCGGCGAAGGGGTCTTCGTCGTCCAGGTTGTCTTCTTCAGCGTTGACTACCTGTCGCGGTGCAGCCTTGGGGCTGTTCGCCGGCGTACTTTCATCAAAGCCGGGGTCGCGCAGGTTGCGCACTTCGAATTCGGGTTCGTCGCCGTAATCGGTGTCGTCGTATTCAGGCTCCGGCTCAGGCGCGCGCACCTCGGGCTCCGGGGCGAAGCTGGCGTGGAGCTGTCGGGCGAGGTCGCCGATCTCATCCTGACGATCGGTGGCCGGGGTGTGTTCGTCGATGTCTCGCAGCCAGATGCGCAGTTGCATCAGTGGCGTGGAGATATGCCGGCCCAGGCGCAGGCTCAAGGCCAGGGCCAATGCCAGCAGGATCGCGCTGAGGATGCCCATGCTTTGCAGGCTGATGGTCATCGGCTGCTGGAACTGTTGCATGTCCAGGCTGATACGCAATTGGCCGGCTTTCACATCCTGAAATGTAATGTTGCTCTGGTACAGGCCTTCGGCCTCGCCCAGCAGGCCGTTTTTCGGGCGCTGCCCGGCTTCGGCCATGATCCGGTTGTCCACGCTGTAGATGGCCGCGTGGGCCACCAGCGGGTTCTTGGTCAGGTTGTTGAGCAGCACGTTGAGGCTGAGGATGTCGTTGGACACCAGCAGCTCGGTCGCCGAGGTGGCGGTCTGGGTCGTGAGGCTTTCACCCAGTGCGTCGGCCTGTTCGTGCATGGCCTGCTTGAACTGCAACCCCATCACGCAGGCGTAGATCACCAGGGCCAGAGCGACCAGGATCACGTTATGGCTGGCGATGCGTAATGCGATCGGTACACGGCGGTGGCGCAGTGCCCGGAAGATCAGCAGAAAGAAATTATCGGTTTTTACTGGCGTGGGCCGGTTCACTTGCGCTCGGCTCTTGGTCCGTGAAGTTGACGCGCAGTATAGCGACAGCCCTAGAACCGGCAAAGCGCTGGCTGTGCCCGATGGTCACTGAAAGTGGGTAGAATGCGGTTTTTTTCCAGCCTGGGGGTGCGCCTTGCGCGAAATTGTCCTGATAAACATCACCGGTGAAGACCGACCGGGTCTCACTGCAGCCATTACCGGTGTTCTGGCCCAGGGTGGTGTGAACATTCTCGACATCGGCCAGGCAGTGATCCACGACACCCTGTCGTTCGGGATTCTGGTGGAAATCCCGAGCACCGAGCAGGCGTCGTCCGTGCTCAAGGACATCCTGTTTACCGCGTACAAGCTCGATCAGCAGGTGCGTTTCACCCCCGTGTCCGAAGAGGACTACCAGCATTGGGTGGCCGGGCAGGGCAAGAAACGCCATATCGTTACGCTGTTGACTCGAAAGGTCACGGCTGAGCAGTTGCAGCGTGTCAGCTCGATCACGGCGCAGTACGGCTTGAATATCGACCATATCGACCGTCTGTCGGGGCGCATGCCGCTGGATACGCCGGCTGACAAAGGCAAGGGTTGCATCGAGTTTTCCGTGCGCGGCGAACCGGCCGACCCGCAGGCCCTGCGTGCCGAGTTCCTCAGCGTCGCCCAGGAGCTGAACGTCGACATCGCCTTCCAGGAGGACTCGCTGTTCCGTCGCAATCGTCGCCTGGCGGTGTTCGACATGGACTCGACGCTGATCGAAGCCGAGGTGATCGATGAGTTGGCCAAGGCGGCCGGCGTAGGTGAGCAAGTGTCTGAAATCACCGAGCGTGCCATGGCCGGTGAACTGGATTTCCGCGCCAGTTTCAAAGAGCGCCTCGCGCTGCTCAAGGGGCTGGACGTGAGCGTGCTGGATTCCATCGGCGCCTCACTGCGCCTGACCGAGGGCGCCGAAACCCTGTTCGCCGAACTCAAGCGCCTGGGCTACAAGACCGCCATCCTGTCTGGCGGCTTCACCTACTTCGCCAAGCAGTTGCAGGCCAAGCTGGGTATCGACTACGTGTTCGCCAACGAGCTGGAAGTGCTGGATGACAAGGTCACCGGTGTGGCGGTGGAGCCGATTGTCGATGCACAGCGCAAGGCGGATCTGCTGAAGGAGTTGGCCCACAAGGAAGGTTTGCGCCTGGAGCAGACTATCGCAGTCGGCGACGGCGCGAATGACTTGCCGATGCTGGCGATTGCCGGATTGGGTGTGGCGTTCCGCGCCAAGCCGCTGGTGAAGCAGTCGGCCAAGCAGGCGATTTCGACGTTGGGGCTGGATGGGGTGCTGTATCTGCTGGGTTTCCGTGATCGTGACGGCCAGCTGTAACCCGATCTGACTGTAAAAATGCAGTCACTGTGGGAGCCGGGCTTGCCCGCGATTGCTGTGTATCAGTCAACCTTTCAGTGACTGAACCACCGC
>NZ_JBSVVZ010000030.1:0-76054 GCF_054071875.1 Pseudomonas sp. SDO524_S393
CCCGGTTAGAAATGTAAACGATGTCTCCGGTTTGTACCGGGACAAGCCCGCTCACTACAAAGACCGGTTCACTACAACGGCGTCATATGGCGCTGCGTTGCCACAGTGCGTAATGCACCTGCCCTGATTTTTGCTCGCGGTGCAGGCGCCAGGTGGCCGGCAGGCCGAGGGTGGACGGCGCTGTCTCGCTTTCAGTGTAGATCCACGCGTCCGGTGCCAGCCATTGGCGTTCTTCCAGCAGTGTGCACACGTTCGGCAGCAGGTTCTGGTTGAACGGCGGGTCGAGGAAGACGACGTCGAACGCGCTGGCAGGTTGGGTTTCCAGGTAGCGCAGAGCATCGGCGGTCTGCACCTGGCCGTTGGTGCAGCGCAGGGTGCCCAAGTGTTCCTTGAGGCTGGACACCGCCACATTGCTGGCATCCAGCGCCTGGCCCAGGGCAGCGCCACGGGACAAGGCTTCGAGAAACAACGCGCCGCTGCCGGCGAACGGGTCCAGGACCTTGGCGCCCTCGATGTAGGGCGCGAGCCAGTTGAACAGGGTTTCACGCACGCGGTCCGGCGTCGGTCGCAGGCCCGCGACGTCGGGGAAGCTCAGCTTGCGGCTGCGCCATTCGCCGCCAATGATGCGCAGCTGGCCCACCCCGTTATGCACGTTGTGGACAGGTTTTTTCGGGTGGGATGAACGGGCCATCAATGCTCCGGAACCCCGAGCGGCTGCTCGGCGGGTTTATCAGTGGGGGGCGGCAGTGGCTTTTGCGCAGTCGTCGGGCCGGCGGTCACGATGACCATCTTGTCGGCGCTCAGGTGTCTGTTCAGCGCGGCCTTGACCTGCTCCACGGTCAGGGCCTGGGATTGTTTCATGAAATCTTCCAGATAGTTCAGCGGCAAGTTGTAGAAACCCATCGCGCCCAACTGTCCGACGATATCGGCGTTGCTGGCGGTCGACAGCGGGAAGCTGCCGGCCAGCTCGCGCTTGGCGTCATCCAGTTCCTTCTGCGTCGGGCCGTTCTTGAGGTATTCGGCCAGCACGTCTTCCACCAGGCGCAGGGTGCCGCCGCTCATTTCGGCGCGGGTCTGCAGGTTGATCATGAACGGGCCGCGCACCTGCATCGGCGAAAAGCCCGAGTAGACGCCGTAGGTCAGGCCACGCTTTTCACGCACCTCGCTCATCAGGCGTGTACCGAAACCACCGCCGCCGAGGATCTGGTTGCCCATGGAGAGGGCTGCGTAATCCGGGTCGGCGCGGTCGATGCCCAGTTGGGCGAACAACAGGTGCGTCTGCTTGGAGGGAAACTCGATATGGCCAAGGCCGGCCCGGGGTTCGGTCGGCTGGGCGATCCGGGCCAGGGCCGGGCCCTTGGGCAGCGATGCGGAAACCTTGGCCGTCATGGCTTCGGCTTCGGCGCGGGTCAGGTCGCCGACCACTGCAATCACTGCGTTGCCTGCCGCGTAAGCCTTGGCGTGGAAGGCCTGCAACTGCGCCAGGGTGATCGCCGGAACGCTCTGCGGCGTGCCCTCGCTCGGGTGGGCGTAAGGGTGGTCGCCATACAGGCGCTTGAACAGCTCGAGGCTCGCCAGTTTGCCGGGGTTCTGCTTCTGGTATTCAAAGCCGGCCAGCAGCTGGTTCTTGATGCGCGCCAGGGAGTCGGCAGGAAAGGTCGGCTGGCCGATCACCTGATCGAACAGCGTCAGCGCCGCTTCGCGCTTGTCGCTGTCGCTCAGGCTGCGTAGCGACACCAGCGCCATGTCGCGGTAGGCGCCATTGCCAAAGTCGGCGCCCAGGCCTTCGAAACCGGCGGCGATCTGGCTCACGTCCTTGCCCGGCACGCCTTCGTTGAGCATGGCGTTGGTCAACAGCGCCAGGCCCGGGACGTCACCGTCCTGGCTGCTGCCGGCGGCGAACAGGATGCGCATGTCGAACATCGGCAGCTCATGGGCTTCGACGAACAGCACCCTGGCGCCCTCGGCGGTGGTCCAGGTCTGTACATCGAGCTTGCGATTGGTCGGCGCCTTGCCGTCCAGCTCGGCCAGGGATTGCAGTTTGTCGGCCGATTGAGCCTTGTCCAGCGCCTGGCTGGCGACGGAGTCACTCGGGCGCAGCAAATACACGGCACTCGCCGCGGCCAGGGTGACGGCAATCAGGCCGGGCAGGATCAGGCGGCTGCTTTTGCGATCACTCATGAGCGGTCTCCTCAGGCAGGACATGGGCGACGCTGAGGCGTTCGCGGGTGAAATAGGTGCGTGCGGCTTGCTGGATATCCTGCGGGGTCACGCTTTGCAGGTCGGCCAGTTCGGTGTCCATCAGCTTCCAGGACAGACCGACGGTTTCCAGCGAGCCGATGGCCGTGGCCTGGCTGGTGATCGAGTCGCGCTGGTAGACCAGGCCTGCGATGACCTGGGCGCGGATGCGCTCCAGCTCTTCAGGGGTTGGCGGTGTGGTCTTCAGGTCTTCCAGCAAGCGCCACAGGCCGGCTTCGGCTTGGGCGACGGTCTTTTTCTTTTGCTGGTTCGGCGTGGCCGTGAGGGTGAACAGGCTGTCACCCCGGGTGTAGGCGTCGTAGCTGGTGGACGCGGCAGATACCAACTCTTCGCCACGCTCCAGTTGTTCCGAGATGCGCGCGCTGTAGCCGCCATCCAGCAAGGCCGAAATCAGGCGCAGGGCCTGGACCGAACGCTTGTCGGCGGCGGTGGCCAGGCCCGGCACGTTGAAGCCCAGGATCACGCTCGGCAATTGGGTCTGTACATGCATCGTCAGCAGGCGTTCGCCCGGCTCGGCCAGCTCCATCGGCACCTTGGCCGGCGGCACGTCGCGCTTGGGAATCGCGCCGAAGTAGCGCTGGGCGAGAGTTTTCACCTCGTCCGGGGTCACATCGCCGACCACCACCAGGGTGGCATTGTTCGGCACGTACCAGGACTGGTACCAGTGGCGCAGTTCCTCGACTTTCATGCGCTCGAGGTCAGCCATCCAGCCGATGGTCGGCGTGTGGTAGCCGCTGGCGGGGTAGGCCATGGCCTTGAAGCGCTCATAGGCCTTGGACATCGGGTTGTCGTCGGTGCGCAGGCGACGCTCTTCCTTGATCACCTCGATCTCGCGGCTGAACTCGTCGGCCGGCAGGCGCAGGCTGGCCATGCGGTCGGCTTCCAGTTCAAAGGCCACGCCCAGGCGGTCGCGGGCCAGTACCTGGTAGTAGGCGGTGTAGTCGTCGCTGGTGAAGGCGTTTTCTTCGGCGCCCAGGTCACGCAGGATCAGCGAGGCTTCGCCAGGGCCGACCTTGGCGCTGCCTTTGAACATCATATGTTCCAGGGCGTGGGACAAACCGGTCTGGCCCGGGGTTTCGTAGCTCGAACCGACCTTGTACCAGACCTGGGAAACCACCACCGGCGCGCGATGGTCTTCGCGCACCACCACCTTGAGTCCGTTATCCAGGGTGAATTCATGGGTGGGTTGTGGATCGGCAGCCAGGGCTGAAAGGGGCAGACAAACTGTGCTGAGCAGCAGGCCTGCGGCGCGGCGGGCTAGAGCATTCATTCGTTTTTAAACCTGTTGGGCTGCCCGCTTGGTCTTAGCGTCGGCGGGCGAGGAGGTGCTAGGATACTGATCCGACTGAGTGACAGCCACTGCGGCTGCCCTGTTAAGGCTCTATTTAGGCCTTACAAAATGTTGCGCATGAACGAGCTGGCTAAAAAACAGTCTGTTACGCATCGAATTTTATTTACCGGCGCGCCCCTTGGCGCGTCGCTACCTTGAGATAGCCGTCTCCATGTTTGGTTCCAACGACGACAAGAAGACCCCAGCCGCGGCTGGCGAGAAGAAAGGCCTGTTCGGATGGCTGCGCAAAAAGCCGCAGGAAACCGTCGACGAACAGCCCCAGGTTCAACCTGAGCTCCCTATCGAACACGCAGCAGAGCCCATCGTAGAAGCCGAACCGGTGGTTGAAACCCCGGCTCCGGTGGTCTTGCCCATGGTCGAACCGGTGTTGCAGCCCGTCGTCGAGGTTGCCCCTGAGCCGGAACCTGAGCACAAGCCGTGGCCGGAGCTGCCGGTGGCCGAAGAGCCCGTGGCATTGGTTGAAGACGTGCAGGCCGAGCATGTGCCGCCGCCTATTCCGGCGCGGGTCGAGCCGGTCGCCGTGCCGGCGGTCATCGCGCCTGAACCGGTTGCCGTGGCTGCTCCAGCGCCTGCCGAAACCGCCAAGACCGGCTTCTTCGCCCGTCTCAAGCAAGGCCTGAGCAAGACCAGCGCCAGCATCGGCGAGGGCATGGCCAGCCTGTTCCTGGGCAAGAAGGTCATTGATGACGAACTGCTGGAAGACATCGAGACCCGTCTGCTCACCGCCGACGTGGGCGTCGAAGCCACCGCCGTGATCATCCAGAGCCTGACCCAGAAGGTCGCTCGCAAGCAGCTCACCGACGCAGACGCGTTGTACAAATCCCTGCAGGCCGAGTTGGCCGCCATGCTCAAGCCGGTGGAGGCGCCGCTGGTCGTCACCCCGAACAAGCCGTTCGTGATCCTGGTGGTGGGCGTCAACGGCGCGGGCAAGACCACGACTATCGGCAAACTGGCCAAGAAACTGCAGTCCGAAGGCAAGAAAGTCATGCTGGCCGCCGGCGATACGTTCCGTGCCGCCGCCGTGGAACAGCTGCAAGTCTGGGGCGAGCGCAACAAGATCCCGGTCATCGCCCAGCACACCGGCGCCGATTCCGCTTCGGTGATCTTCGACGCCGTGCAGGCCGCCAAGGCGCGCAACATCGATGTGCTGATCGCCGATACCGCCGGTCGACTGCACACCAAAGACAATTTGATGGAAGAGCTGAAGAAAGTGCGCCGTGTGATCGGCAAGCTGGACGCAGACGCACCGCACGAGGTGTTGTTGGTGCTGGATGCTGGCACGGGTCAGAACGCCATCAGTCAGGCCAAACAATTCAACCAGACCGTCCAGCTGACCGGTCTGGCATTGACTAAGCTCGACGGCACGGCCAAGGGCGGCGTGATTTTCGCCCTGGCCAAACAGTTCGGGTTGCCGATTCGTTACATCGGTGTCGGTGAAGGCATCGACGACCTGCGCACTTTTGAAGCCGAACCCTTTGTACAGGCACTGTTTGCCGAGCGGGAGCGTTCATGATTCGATTCGAACAGGTCGGTAAACGCTATGCCAACGGGCATGTGGGCTTGCATGAGCTGAGCTTTCGGGTGCGTCGTGGCGAGTTCCTGTTTGTCACCGGCCACTCCGGCGCCGGCAAAAGTACCTTGTTGCGCCTGTTGCTGGCCATGGAGCGCCCGACCACCGGCAAGCTGCTGCTGGCGGGCCAGGACCTGGCGACCATCAGCAATGCGCAGATTCCGTTCCTGCGCCGCCAGATCGGCGTGGTGTTCCAGAACCATCAGTTGCTGTTCGACCGTACCGTGTTCAACAACGTAGCCCTGCCGTTGCAGATCCTCGGGTTGTCCAAGGCCGAAATCGTCAAGCGCGTGGATTCGGCGCTGGAGCGCGTCGCGCTGTCGGACAAGACCGACCTGTACCCGGGCGACCTTTCCACCGGGCAGCAACAGCGCGTCGGTATCGCCCGCGCCATCGTCCATCGCCCGGCCTTGCTGCTGGCGGACGAACCCACCGGTAACCTCGACCCGCGTCTGGCCGCTGAAATCATGGGGGTGTTCGAGGACATCAACCGCCTGGGCACCAGCGTATTGATCGCCAGTCACGACCTGGCGCTGATCGCCCGCATGCGCCACCGCATGCTGACCCTGCAACGCGGCCGCCTGATCGGCGACGGGGAGGCAGGCGTATGAGTGCTACCCGCAGCCCTAAAGTCTCCGAGCGCGTGGCGCCGAAACCGGCCGACCCGCAACCGTCGAAGAAAAAACACGACCACGATGATGACGGCCCGGACTTCGGCACCCTGCTGCGCGCCTGGATCGAGAGCCATCGCGCCAGCCTGCTGGACAGCCTGCGGCGCCTGGGCAAGCAGCCGATCGGCAGCTTTTTCACCTGCCTGGTGATGGCCGTGGCCTTGAGCCTGCCGATGGGGTTGTCGCTGCTGCTCAATAATGTGGAGCGCCTGGGAGGCTCCTGGCAGCGTGCGGCGCAGATATCGCTGTACTTGAATATCGATGCCAGCGCCAAGGACGGCGAGTCCCTGCGCGACGACATCAAGAACTTGCCAGGCGTGGCGGATGCCGAGTACATCAGTCGCGACCAGGCCCTTGAGGAGTTCCAGCAACAGTCCGGCCTCGGTGAGGCGCTTAAAGAGCTGCCGCAGAACCCGTTGCCGGGGGTGGTGCTGGTCACGCCGAATGAAGTCGACAAGCCTGCGCTGGAAGCCTTGCGCCAGAAACTCGCGGAAATGCCCAAGGTGCAACAGGCCCAGTTGGACCTGGTGTGGGTCGAGCGCCTGGCGGCGATTCTCAAGCTGGGTGACCGCTTTGTATTCGGCCTGACAGTGCTGTTGGTTTCTGCATTACTTTTGGTGATAGGCAATACCATTCGTCTTCATATCGAAAACCGTCGCACCGAGATAGAAGTGATTAAACTGGTCGGCGGCACAGACAGCTATGTGCGTCGTCCCTTTCTTTATATGGGCGCGCTTTATGGCTTCGGTGCCGGGATTTTCTCCTGGGGCGTACTGGCATTTGGCCTTAACTGGCTGAATGACGCGGTAATCGGGCTGGCCGGCTTGTACGGCAGCGATTTTGCCCTGGCCGGCGTGCCGGTAGCCGATGGTCTGAGTCTCTTGCTTGGCGCGGTGCTGTTGGGGTATATCGGTGCTTGGATTGCGGTCGCACGGCATTTACGCGAGCTGGCGCCCAAGTAGTTAATGTCAGATTAATGTGGTTTCGTTTGTATTGACCGTATCGGCTGTATAGGGAACTTGTCCTACGGTTCCCGGTCAATTTTCGCAGTGCTTCACTGCACGAGTTATGTGAGTCGGAGGTTTTTTCGTATGACCACTTCTTTGCAACCTGCTTATGCGCTGGTTCCGGGTGCGAACCTGGAAGCCTATGTGCACACGGTCAACAGCATTCCATTGCTGACGCCCGAGCAGGAGCGTGAACTGGCCGAGAGTCTCTACTATGAGCAGGATTTGGGGGCGGCTCGGCAGATGGTGCTCGCCCACCTGCGTTTTGTCGTACATATCGCCCGTAGCTACAGCGGCTACGGCCTGGCCCAGGCTGACCTGATCCAGGAAGGCAACGTCGGCTTGATGAAGGCCGTGAAGCGCTTCAACCCGGAAATGGGTGTGCGCCTGGTGTCGTTCGCCGTGCACTGGATCAAGGCGGAAATCCACGAATTCATCCTGCGCAACTGGCGCATCGTGAAAGTGGCGACCACCAAGGCCCAGCGCAAGCTGTTCTTCAACCTGCGCAGCCAGAAGAAACGTCTGGCGTGGCTGAACAACGAGGAAGTCCACCGTGTGGCCGAAAGCCTCGGCGTGGAGCCCCGTGAAGTTCGCGAGATGGAAAGTCGCCTGACCGGTCATGACATGGCCTTCGACCCGGCCGCTGAAGCGGACGACGACAGCGCCTTCCAGTCGCCGGCCAATTACCTGGAAGACCACCGGTACGATCCGGCGCGTCAACTGGAGGATGCGGACTGGAGCGACAACTCCAACCACAACCTGCACGAAGCGCTGGAAGTGCTGGACGACCGCAGCCGTGACATCCTCTACCAGCGTTGGCTGGCAGAAGAAAAAGCCACGCTGCACGACCTGGCGCAGAAGTACAACGTGTCGGCCGAGCGGATTCGTCAGCTTGAGAAGAGCGCGATGAATAAGCTGAAGTTGTCGATTGCTGCCTAAACTGCTGCGATAAGACAAAAAAATGCCCCATTCGAAAGAGTGGGGCATTTTTGTTTATCTTCGGAGTCAATGCGGCCTCTGTGGGAACTGGCTTGCCTGCGATGGGGCCCTGTCAGCCAACTGATGGGCAAGCTGATGGACCGCTATCGCAGGCAAGCCAGCTCCCGCAGGGGAGGGTGCGTCAGTCGGCCCAAGGCGCTTTGCGCGAATTGTTCAACTCCACCAGATACCCATCCCCACCCAACTGACTCATCTGCTGGCGAATCCACGCCGCTCTACGCGAGACATAGGCGGTGGGATGGCTGGCACTCCACACCCGAGGGTTCGGCAACACCGCCGCCAGATAACTGGCCTGCTGCCGCGAAAGCGCCTTGGCACTCACCCCAAAGTGATGCCGTGCCGCCGCTTCTGCGCCAAACACCCCTTCGTCCCATTCCACGCTGTTGAGGTACACCTCAAGAATTCGCTGTTTGGGCCACAAGACCTCGATCAACCCGGTGAACCAAGCTTCCAGCCCTTTACGCAGATAACTGCGCCCGGCCCACAGGAACAGGTTCTTCGACACCTGCTGGCTTAACGTGCTGGCGCCGCGAATCGAGCCGCCGCGCTCGTTGTGCAGGATCGCCGCCTGGATCGCGCCGAAGTCAAAACCCCAATGTTGCGGGAAGCGCTGGTCCTCGCCGGCCATCACCGCCACCTTGAGCTCATCGGAGATTTCATCCCACGGCACCCAGGTACGTTGCAGGTCGATGGGCTCGCCGTCGATCCAGGATTCCACTTTGCGCTCCACCATCAGCGCGGTAAACGGCGGCGGAACCACGCGCAACAGCAGCACCAGCAACACGCTGCCGATGGCAAACCATTTCACGACCTTGAGAAAACGCTTGAAGAGGAGACGCAGCATAGAGATGGCTTGGCCGAACCCGTTGAGCGGGCCATTATACAGACCCGGCCCCTTGCGTCTGACTGGAGTTCCTCATGTTGCGTGGCTTTCTGATGTTGGCTGCCTTTTTCGGCTTTACCGGTGTCGCCCTTGGCGCCTTCGCCGCCCACGGCCTGAAAAACCGCCTGAGCGCCGAGTACCTGGCGATCTTCCACACCGGCGTCACTTATCAACTGGTGCACACCCTGGCACTGTTCGGCGTCGCGTTGCTGGCGGCGCATATTCCTGGCCGATTGGTCAGCTGGGCAGGCATCTCGTTTACCGTCGGCATTCTATTGTTCTCCGGCAGCCTGTATGTGCTGACCCTGACCGGGATCAGCAAACTCGGGATCATCACGCCGTTTGGCGGGCTGGCGTTCCTGCTTGGATGGTTCTTCCTGGGCCTCGCAGCCTGGCGCTTGCAGCTGACCGCTTGACGCTTGGAGCTGACCTTCAGGTCCCAATCGCGCTAGAATGCGGGCCCCTAAAAACGATGGCGGCCCGCGGCATGCGCATTCAGTTGAACGGCGAATCCCTTGAACTGCCCGACGGTGAAACCGTTGCGGCCCTGCTGACCCGTCTGGACCTGACCGGACGCCGTGTCGCAGTGGAACTCAACCTGGATATCGTCCCGCGTAGCCAGCACGCCGAGACCACGCTCACCGACGGTGATCAGGTCGAGGTGGTCCACGCCATCGGCGGCGGCTAGTCGCCCACCCGGATTCTGCAGAACCTCACTCCAACTCGAGGATTTCCCATGAGCATCGTTCGTAGCGACAAGCCCTTCGTCCTGGCCGGTCGTACCTACCAGTCCCGCTTGCTGGTCGGCACCGGCAAGTACCGCGACATGGAAGAAACCCGCCAGGCTATCGAGGCCTCGGGCGCCGAGATCGTTACCTTCGCGGTGCGCCGCACCAACCTCGGCCAGATCGAAGGCGAGCCGAACCTGCTCGACGTGCTGTCGCCGGACCGCTACACCTTCCTGCCGAACACCGCCGGTTGCTACGACGCCATCGAGGCCGTGCGCACCTGCCGCCTGGCCCGTGAGCTGCTCGATGGCCACAACCTGGTGAAGCTGGAAGTACTGGCCGACCAGAAAACCCTGTTCCCCAACGTGATCGAAACCCTCAAGGCCGCCGAAATCCTGGTCAAGGAAGGCTTCGACGTGATGGTCTACACCAGCGATGACCCGATCATCGCGCGCCAACTGGCCGAAATCGGCTGCATCGCGGTGATGCCGCTGGCCGGTCTGATCGGTTCCGGTCTGGGCATCTGCAACCCGTACAACCTGCAGATCATCCTCGAAGAAGCGAAGATCCCGGTGCTGGTGGATGCAGGTGTGGGCACGGCTTCCGATGCCACTATCTCCATGGAGCTGGGCTGTGATGCCGTGCTGATGAACTCGGCCATCGCCCATGCCCAGCAACCGGTCATGATGGCCGAAGCCATGAAACACGCCATCGTTGCGGGCCGCTTGGCCTACCTCGCCGGGCGCATGCCGAAAAAACTCTACGCCAGCGCCTCTTCGCCGCTGGATGGTCTGATCAAGTAAGAGCCATTGATGACTGAATCAAACGAAACGCCGAACCCCCTGGAAGCAGGCGACGAGTCCAAGCACCGCCGTATCAAGAGTTTTGTGATGCGCGCCGGTCGCATGACCGAGGGCCAGCAAAAGGGCCTGGAACAAGGTGCGCCGCTGTTCGTGCTGCCCCTGGCCGACACGCCGGTGGACTACGACCAGGTGTTTGGCCGCTCGGCCCCGCGCTCCCTGGAAATCGGCTTTGGCATGGGGCACTCCTTGCTGGAAATGGCCGCCGCTGCGCCGGAGCAGGATTTCATTGGCGTTGAGGTGCACCGTCCAGGTGTCGGCGCGCTGCTCAATGGCGTGCTGACCCAGAACCTGACCAACCTGCGGGTTTACGACTGCGATGCGATCGAAGTGCTCAACCGCTGCATCGCCGACAACAGCCTCGACCGCCTGATGCTGTTCTTCCCCGACCCTTGGCACAAAGCCCGTCACCACAAGCGCCGCATCGTCCAGGCGTCTTTCGCGGAACTGGTGCGCAGCAAGTTGAAAGTCGGCGGTATCCTGCACATGGCTACCGACTGGGAGCCTTACGCGGAATACATGCTGGAAGTGATGAACGTCGCCCCTGGCTACCGCAACCTTGCCGAAGACGGTAAGTGCGTGCCGCGCCCTGCCGAACGGCCGATCACCAAGTTCGAACGTCGCGGCGAGCGGTTGGGGCATGGGGTGTGGGATTTGAAGTTCGAAAAAATTGACTGACAGGCTATCGGCCTGGAATGCGGTCAAAAAATGTGCTGCTTTTGTGGTGAGCGGGCTTGTCCCGCGCTGGGTGGCGAAGCCGCCCCGAGCCCGCCACCTCGGTTTATCTGATACTGCGCGGTGGTCTTATTGGGGCCGCTGCGCAGCCCAGCGCGGGACAAGCCCGCTCACCACAGCAAGCCAGCTCCCACAGTTGTGTTGTGTAGGGCCTTAAGTCAGCGGCGGTCTGCTACTACGCCAATCAGTACCAATACCACCACCAACACCGGCGCCAAACTGTAGTTATTGAACTGGCTCAAACCGCGCACAATCCACGGCGTGGCGTAGATCAGCGCCGCACCGCTGCCGATCATGCACACCAGCGCCATCAATGGCACACGCAGTGCGCCGGCGATGCTGCCCAGGCGCGCTTCCACCCAGCCCTTGATGTCGGCGCCGAACAGCACCAGCAGACAGCCGACAAGGGCCAGGGAGATTTCCGACAGGTTGCTGCGACTCCAGCGAGAGACGGTGGCGAGCAGGTCGAGTACCAAATCCATTCGATTTCCTTAAGAGCGTCAGCTCAAAAAATTCTGCAACAGATCATTGAGAAAGAGTTGCCCGCGGTCGGTCGCCGCCAGGCGTGACGGTTCGACCTGCATCAAGCCACTTTGTTCGGCGTCGCGACGACCTTCGTCCAGGCTCGCCAGGTCCAGCCCGGTGCGCTCGGTGTACAGCTGGGCATCGACGCCCTCGGTGAGCCGCAAGGCGTTCATCAGGAACTCGAATGGCAGCTCTTCGTTGGTCAGTTCTTTCGCTCCAGCCTGAAAGCTCTTGGCCGGGTTGAGGTAGTCCTTCGGCGCTCGCGTCTTCCAGGTGCGCACGATGCGCCCGTCGGGGTGGCTGAGCTTGCCATGGGCGCCGGCACCGATGCCGATGAAGTCGCCAAAGCTCCAGTAATTCAGGTTATGCCGTGCCGGGCGGCCCGGTTGGGCGTAGGCCGACACTTCATACTGCGCGTAACCGTGTTCGGCGAGCAGCGCCTGCCCGGCTTCCTGGATGTCCCATAGGGTGTCGTCTTCCGGCAGCGCAGGGGGCTGGTTCCAGAACACGGTGTTGGGCTCCAGGGTCAGCTGGTACCAGGACAGGTGCGTCGGTTTGAGCGCAATCGCCTGGCGCAGGTCGCTCAATGCATCGTCCAGGGACTGATCCGGCAGGCCATGCATCAGGTCCAGGTTGAAGTTGTCGAACCCGGCCTGGCGCGCCATGCCGGCAGCGCGCACCGCTTCGTCGCCGTTGTGGATGCGGCCCAGGGCCTGGAGTTTTTCCTGCTGGAAACTCTGGATGCCGATAGACAGGCGATTGACGCCCAGCTTGCGATAAGCCACGAACTTTTCTTGCTCGAACGTCCCGGGGTTGGCTTCCAGGGTGATCTCGATATCACCGGCAAACGGGATGCGCGCTTCCACGCCCGCGAGCAGGCGGCCCAGCGCAGCAGCGCTGAACAGGCTCGGCGTACCGCCGCCAAAGAAGATCGAACTCAGCTCACGACCGTAAACCGCGTGCAGGTCCTGATCGAGGTCGGCGAGCAGCGCGTCCACATACTCCTCTTCCGGCAGCACCTGGCTGGCGGTGTGGGAGTTGAAGTCGCAGTAAGGGCATTTGCGCACGCACCACGGAATGTGGATATACAGCGCCAGAGGCGGCAGCACAGGCAGGGCCGCCCGGGGTGTTTGCGCGCCACCGTGGATCAGTGGCTGCGCAGAGGTGTTCTGGGTCATTTCAAGCCCAGACGCTGGCGCAGCAAAACCATGGCGCGAGCGCGGTGGCTGATCTGGTTCTTGTCCGCCGGGCTCAGTTCGGCGCTGGAGACATTGCGCTCCGGCACCCAGAACAGCGGATCGTAGCCAAACCCGTGCTCGCCACTGGCGGCATGCAGGATGCGCCCATGCCACAAGCCTTCGCAGAGGATCGGCAGCGGGTCGTCGGCATGACGCACCAGAGCCAGCACGCAGACGAACTGCGCGCCGCGCTCGGCGTCCGGCACGTCCTTGAGGGCGTCGAGCAGCTTGGCGTTGTTGGCGGCGTCGCCCTGGCCGTTGGCATAACGTGCGGAGTAGATGCCCGGGGCGCCGCCGAGGAAATCCACCGCCAGGCCCGAGTCGTCCGCCAGCGCCGGCAAGCCGGAAATGCGCGCGGCATTACGTGCCTTGAGGATGGCGTTTTCGACGAACGACAGGCCGGTTTCTTCCGGTTCCACCTGGCTGAATTCGCCAATGGAGCGCAGTTGCACGGACTCGCCGAGCATGGCTTGCAGTTCTTTGAGCTTGCCGGCGTTATGGCTGGCCAGTACGAGTTGGGTCAGGTTCATTTGTCGGCCGGGAAAAGTTCTTGGACGAAACTGAAACCGTGGGCCTTGCCACCGGTTTCAACGTTGATGGTGAACGTCTTGAACTCCTGCTGCGGCACGGAGTAGGGCGCGAGGTAGTTGGTCACGCCTTTTTCGGTGATCTGCTTGAACGTCAGCACTTCACTTTTGCCCAGCGAGTCCTTGATGGTGCCGGTCACCTGCGCCACCACGGGCGTGACGCCCTTGTACACGGAGACGTTGATCAGGCCCTTGTTCTTGCTGCGCACCACGCCCACGGCCTGGGCGGTTTCCGGTTGCAGGTAACTGGAGGTGAATGTGTTGTAGCGCACGGTGATATCGCCGAATTCCTTGGTGCGGTTAGGGTCGATAACGTCGGCGGCCATGGCGTGGGCGCCAAGCAGGGCGGTGAATAGAAAAGCAGCCAAACGACTCATGAGCGTCCCTCTTGAAGATGATTAGACGGCAATCTTGTGGTCGGTCAGGCCAGGACTGCTGACCCGGTAAATACCGATTTCGCCCAACAGGTTGGGCCATAGCTTACTCGCCCAGCCGTGACGATGCTGCTGGTCGACGGCCAGGCGGTTGATGACCTTGGCTTCACGTTCGCCGCACAGGGCTTCGAAGTCTTCGAAGGTGCAGAAGTGGATGTTCGGCGTGTTGTACCAGGTGTACGGCAGGAAATCCGACACCGGCATGCGGCCCTTGGTGGCCAGGTACCAGCGGCAGCGCCAGTGGCCGAAGTTGGGGAAGGTGATGATGCACTGACGGCCCACGCGCAGCATTTCGTCGAGGATCCGGTCCGGGTAGTGCACCGCTTGCAGGGCCTGGGTCATCACCACGACATCGAAGCTGTTGCTGGCAAAGTTGCCCAGGCCCTTGTCCAGGTCCTGCTCGATCACGTTGATGCCCTTGGCCACGCACTGGGCGATGTTGTCCGCGTCGTTTTCCAGGCCGTAACCGGTGACTTGCTTGTTGTCGCGCAGCCAGCTCAGCAGTTCGCCATCGCCACAGCCAAGGTCAAGTACACGGCTACCGGCGGGGATCCAGTCTTGGATGATTTCCAGGTCGGCTCTCATGGCGTTCTCACACAGTAATCCGGTTCATGTAGTTACCGAACGCCTGCAAGTAGCGCGGGATCGGAATCAGGAAGGCGTCATGGCCTTGTGGGGCATCGATCTCCAGGTAGCAGACGTCTTTGCGCGCGGCCATCAGCGCGTCCACCAGCTCGCGGGAGCGCGCGGGCGAGAAGCGCCAGTCGGTGGTGAACGACATCACGCAGAACTTGGCAGTGGCGACCTCGAAGGTTTTCGCCAGGTCGTCGTCGTGGTTGGCGGCCGGGTCGAAGTAGTCCAAAGCCTTGGTCATCAGCAGGTAGGTATTGGCGTCGAAACGCCCCGAGAACTCCTCGCCCTGATAACGCAGGTAGCTTTCTACCTGGAATTCGACGCTGTGGAAGTCGTAGTTGAGCTTTTCGCTCTTGAGGCCACGGCCGAATTTTTCGCCCATGGAATCATCGGACAAATAGGTGATGTGCCCGACCATCCGCGCCAGCATCAGGCCGCGCTTGGGGATCACGCCCGCCTCCTGGAACGAACCGCCGTGGAACTCGGGGTCGGTGAGGATGGCCTGGCGCGCGACTTCGTTGAAGGCGATGTTCTGTGCCGACAACTTGGGTGCCGACGCGATTGCCAGGCAATGACGCACGCGGTCCGGGTAGGTGATGGTCCATTGCAGCGCCTGCATGCCGCCCAGGCTGCCGCCGATCACCGCCGCCCATTGGCTGACACCCAGCAGGTCGGCCAGGCGTGCCTGGCTGTGTACCCAGTCCTCCACGGTGAGTACCGGGAAGTCGGCGCCGAACGGCTTGCCGGTTTCCGGGTTGAGGCTGCTGGGGCCGGTGGAGCCGTTGCAGCCGCCGAGGTTGTTCAGGCTGACCACGAAGAACTTGTTGGTGTCGATGGGTTTGCCGGGGCCGATGCAGCTGTCCCACCAACCGGGCTTGCGCTCGTCGACGTTGTGGAAACCGGCGGCGTGATGATGGCCAGACAGCGCGTGGCAGATCAGCACGGCATTGCTCGCCGTGGCGTTCAGTTGGCCGTAGGTTTCATAAATCAGGTCATAGGCAGCCAGCGAACGTCCGCAAGCCAGGGCCAGGGGTTCGCTGAAGTGCGCCACTTGGGGCGCGACCAGTCCAACAGAATCGGGGGGGAAGGCAGCTGGCATCGACCCTGCTCTCGTTTAAATGAGGCGTAAGTCTAAAGAGCGGGGCCGCCAGCGGCAAGCAAAGGCCTGCACCAGTACACAGATACAAAATGTGGGAGCGGGCTGTGTGGGAGCTGGCTTGCCTGCGATACAGGCACCGCGATGTTTCAGTTGCACCGCGGTGATGCTATCGCAGCGGTGCGGCGATCCGACAAGCCAGCTCCCACACCAGCCAGTTCCCACAGGAGGCGTGTCAGATCAGCCCGAACAGTTCCTTGGGCATGAACGCGTAGTAGGCCAGGCGCGGAATCACCCAGCTTTGCAGCAGCTGGATCGCGATGAACGCGAAGATCGGCGAGATATCCAGGCCACCCAGGTTGGGGATCAGGCGGCGGAACGGTGCCAGCACCGGCTCGGTAATCTGATACACCAGCTCGGCGCCAGGGCTGCGGCTGCCCGGGGCGACCCACGACAGGATCACGCTGATGATCATCGACCAGAAAATGATCTTCAGAAACAGCGAGAAGATCCCGATCAGTCCCCACGGCAACAGCAGCACGGTGTTGGCCTGGTAGCCATTGAGCAGCAGGATCACCGCAAACAGCAGGATCTGCAGCAGCAGCGCCAGCACCAGCGAGGACATGTCCAGGCCGAACAGGCTCGGGATCACCCGGCGCAGTGGCTTGAGCAGCGGCTGGGTGGCCTTGACCACGAACTGGCACAGCGGGTTATAGAAGTTTGCCCGCACCAGTTGCAGGATAAAACGCATCAGCACGATCAGCAGGTACAGGCTGCCGAGGGTCTGGATGATAAAGACGGCAGCGTCATTGATTCCGAGCATCTTTGGTTCCTATCTAATCCAGTTGCAGGTAGAGGGCGATTACCGGCCCAGTTGCTCGGCCATTTCCGCCGAACGATGTGCCGCAGCACCCAATGCTTTTTCCACCAGGGCTTCGAAGCCCCCGGCCTGGAACGATTCGATCGCCGCTTGCGTGGTGCCACCCGGCGAGGTGACGCGGCGGCGCAGTTCGGCGGCATCCACGTCGCTGGACACGGCCATGTGCGCAGCGCCCAGGGCGGTCTGCTCGGCCAGTTGCTTGGCCACGTCCTGCGTGAGGCCGAGTTTCACGCCCGCAGCGGTCATGGCCTCGATCAGCAGGAAGAAATACGCCGGGCCGCTGCCGGACACCGCCGTGACCGCGTCCAGTTGCGACTCCTGCTCCAGCCACAGGGCGATGCCCACGGCGGACAGCAGTTCCTGTGCCTGGTCACGTTGGGCGGCGCTGACTTCGCCGGTGGCGTACAGGCCGCTCACACCCTTGCGCAGCAGCGACGGGGTGTTGGGCATACAGCGCACGATCGGCTGGGCGCCGAGCCAGTTGTTCATGCTGGCGCAGGTGATACCCGCGGCGATCGACACCACCAACTGGTGGGGCTGCAGGCTCGGGCGCAGGCTTTCACACACGGCTTTCATCGCTTGCGGCTTGACCGCCAGCACGATCACATCGACGCCCTGGATGGCCTCGGCGTTGTCGGCAAAGGTTTCGATACCGTGTTCGGCGCTGACCCGGGCACGGGTGTCGGCGCCCGGATCGCTGGCGCGAATCTGCGCGGCGTCCAGGCCCTTGGCCCGCAGGCCGCCGATCAGACTGGCCGCCATGTTACCGGCGCCGATAAAGGCAATACGCGTGTTGCTCATGACAGGTCCTTACTCAGAGGGAAGTCAGCCATTTCAAGGCTGGCCGTAGTCGCGGGCGCCAAACAGGGCGGTACCGATCCGCACCCAGGTGGCGCCTTGGGCGATGGCCGACTCGAGGTCATGGCTCATGCCCATGGAAAGTGTGTCCAGCGGCAGGTTCAAACGGGTTTGCAGCTCACGCACCGTGGCGAACGCTGCATCTTGCGCGGCGCGATCTTCCGTCGGCTCGGGGATTGCCATCAGGCCACGCAGCTTCAGGCGCGGCAATGCGCTGATGGCGTGGGCCAGGGCCGGCAGGTCGGCGGGCGTACAGCCGGACTTGCTGGCTTCGCCACTGACGTTGACCTGGATGCAGATATTCAGCGGCGGCAGGTCGGCCGGGCGTTGCTCGGACAGGCGTTGTGCGATTTTGAGGCGGTCCACGGAATGCACCCAGGCGAAGTTCTCGGCGATAGCGCGCGTCTTGTTCGATTGAATGGGGCCGATGAAGTGCCAACTCAAGGGCAGGTCGGTCAATTCGGCCTGTTTGCCCAAGGCTTCCTGCAGGTAGTTCTCGCCGAAGTCGCGCATCCCGGCAGCGTGGGCTTCGCGCACGGCTTGTGCGGGTTTGGTCTTGCTCACGGCCAGCAGGTGGACGCTGCTTGCGTCACGTTGCACGGCATCGGCTGCGGCGCGGATGCGCTGGCTAACCCGGCCAATGTTGTCTGCTATCGTCGACATTCAAGATGCGCCCGTGGATATGGAGTCCGCGGCATTCTACTGGAAATGGAAAGCCCTATGGATATCACTGAATTGCTGACGGTGAGCGTACGCCGTGGCGCCTCCGACCTGCATTTGTCGGCAGGCCTGGCACCGATGCTGCGCGTGGATGGCGAAGTCTGGCCGCTGGACGGACCGGTGCTTTCACCGCCCCAAGTGGTGGATTTGCTCAGCCCTTTGTTGCTGACTCACCAGCAAAAGGATTTCGAAACATCTCTTGAAACGGATTTTGCGTTCGAACTGCCCGGCCTGGCGCGGTTCCGCGCCAATGTGTTCCAGCAGGATCGCGGCATGGGCGCGGTGTTTCGCACCATCCCCGCCGAGGTCCGCAGCCTGGAAAGCCTGGGGCTGGGGGAGGTGTTCCAGCGTATCGCCCAGTTGCCGCGCGGCCTGGTGCTGGTGACCGGGCCCACGGGGTCGGGCAAATCCACCACCCTGGCGGCGATGATCGATTTTCTCAATCAGCATCGGCGCCACCATATCCTGACCCTGGAAGACCCCATCGAATTTATCCACAGGCCCAAAAAGGCGCTGATCAACCAGCGCCAAGTGCACCGCGACACCCATGACTTTTCCACCGCCCTGCGCTCCGCTTTGCGGGAAGACCCGGATGTGATCCTGGTAGGCGAACTGCGCGATCTGGAAACCATCCGCCTGGCCCTCACAGCGGCAGAGACCGGGCACCTGGTCTTTGGCACGCTGCATACCTCGTCGGCAGCAAAGACAGTGGACCGGCTGGTGGATGTGTTCCCAGCGGGGGAAAAAGCGATGGTCCGCGCCATGCTGTCGGAGTCATTGCAAGCCGTGGTGTCCCAGGTGCTGGTCAAGAAAGTCGGCGGCGGGCGCGTAGCCGCCCATGAAATCATGCTGGGCACGCCGGCGATTCGGAACCTGATCCGCGAAGACAAGGTGGCGCAGATGGCCTCGGCGATCCAGACGGGCGGGGCGTTGGGGATGAAGACGCTGGATATGAGCTTGAAGGCTTTGGTTGCCCAGGGTGTGATCAGCCGGGAGGACGCGCGGGAGAAGGCGAGGGTGCCAGCAGATATCTAGAGAACACTGATATCAATGTGGGAGTTGGCTTGCCTGCGATAGCGGACTGCCAGGCAACTTCTGTGCAAGCTGACATACCGTCATCGCAGGCAAGCCAGCTCCCACAGTTGATTGCATTTCAAATGGGGAGGCTGCTGCTCTTTGTATCAGCGCTGCACGACCCGCAGATTGTTGTTCTGCTCTTTAGGCAGCACACGCTTGGCGATCACGTAGTTCTTGTCCCAGAACGGCTTCTTCAGCGTATCGATGCTGACGGCCTTGCCGCGACGGGGGGCGTGGATGAAACGGTCATTGCCCAGGTAGATGGCAACGTGGTTGACCTGGCGGCTCTTGAGTTTGAAGAACAACAGGTCGCCCGGTTTCAGGTCCTTGCGATCGACTTTCAACCCGTGGCCGGCCGCCATGGCGTTGGAGGTGCGAGGCAAATCCACTGCCTTGACGTCATTGAACGCATATTTCACCAGGCCGCTGCAGTCGAACCCTTTACTTGGGCTGCTGCCGCCCCAACGATAAGGGGTGCCGAGTACGTTGACGGCGCGGCTGAGGACGTTGCTGCTTTGCTTGGTATTGATGCCCGCGAGGCCTGGCGCTGAATTGCCGTGGGCCTTGCTCAGTTGAGTCGGGCGGTTAACGGTCAGCTTTACCGATTTGGCAGTGCTGGGTGTGCTGTGAACTTTAGGGGTGAAACCGTTAACGTTGGGAAGTCGTTGCTCACGATTGGTGGCGTGGGCGGCCAGTGGCATTAATAGGCAGATGGTTAGCCATGTCTTGAAAAATGGTCGCATTAGGCGTGGCTCTTATGGGTTAGCGCGCAACTTTATAACAGCTTTTTGTGATGTTCTCAGGCCGTTTGTCGACTGAACCTTGACGTCAAAATCAGGAAAAACGCGACGAATCACCGCAATTGTCCTACACAGGTCAGGTGGCATAAGGCTTTCAGGGCAGGGAAGATACCATTTGCCGTACGTCGGGCGCCTGTAAAAAAGTCACAAAGAAAGTGAAAAAATTTATCTATCGAGGCAAAAGAGGTACTCCATGAACACCTATCAACAGGTTGGCCCGCAACACGACACCCACAGCAAGGTGATCGGTTACTTGCTCTGGATTTTCGGTTTTACCGGCGCGCATCGCTTCTATTACGGCAAGCCCGTCACCGGCACGATCTGGTTTTTCACTCTCGGCCTGCTGGGGATTGGCTGGCTGATCGACTTGTTCCTGATCCCGGCCATGGACCGCGAGGCAGACTTGCGCTTTACCTCCGGGCCCCTCGAATACAGCGTGGCCTGGATTCTGTTGGCGTTTCTCGGTGTGTTCGGCGTGCACCGCATGTATCAGGGCAAATGGATCAGCGGCCTGATCTACTTGCTCACGGGCGGTTTGTTCCTGGTGGGGGTGCTGTATGACTTCTGGACGTTGAATACGCAGATTTCGGTGGGTAATGCCGAGCGCAACAGCGGTCGCTGAGTCTGCACACCATTAAATGTGGCGCCGGCTTGTGTGGGAGCTGGCTTGCCTGCGATAGGATCACCTCGGTTTGCCTGAACCACCGAGGTGCCTGCATCGCAGGCAAGCCAGCTCCCACATTGACCGTGCCCACACAGCGGTCGGGTTTCATCAGGCCTGGTAGCTGATGCGTCCATCCACCAGCGTGTAACGTACCGTCGCCGGCAGGCTATGGCCGATGAACGGGCAGTTTTCCCCTTTGGACAACCAATGCTCCCCGGCCACCGTGGAGTTGCCCAGGTCGAACAGCACCAGATCCGCCGCCGAACCCACCGCCAATTTGCCCGCCGGCAGGCGCAGGGCTTCGGCCGGGCCGGCACTCAGACGGGTCAGCAGGGTCGGCAAGTCCAGCAAACCATCTTCCACCAGTGTCATCGCCAGCGGCAGCAACAGCTCCACGCTGCTGATGCCGGGTTCTGTCGCGCCAAACGGTGCCAGCTTGGCGTCCCGCTCGTGAGGTTGGTGATGGCTGGAAATCGACGAAACCACGCCCGACTTCACCGCTGCCCGCAAGCCTTCACGGTCGGTCAGGGTGCGCAGCGGCGGTTGCACGTGATACAGGCTCGAAAAGTCGATCAGCGCCTCATCCGTCAGGATCAGCTGGTAGAGGGCGACATCCGCGGTCACCGGCAAACCACGGGCCTGGGCCTGGGCGATCAAGGCGACGCCACGAGCGCTGGTCAACTGGCTGAAGTGCGCACGCACGCCGCTTTGTTCCACCAGCAGCAGGTCGCGGGCCAGGGCCACGGTTTCGGCGGTTTCCGGAATGCCCGGCAAGCCGAGGAAGCTGGCGACCGCGCCTTCATGGGCCAGCCCGCCTTCGGCCAGGTCGCGGTCCTGGGAGTGAAAGATCACCGTCAGGTCGAAGGTGGCCGCGTATTCCAGGGCGCGCAACAGCGTGCGGGTGCTGCGGAAACTCTCCAGACCGTTGCCGAACGCCACGCAGCCGGCATCGCGCAGGGCGATCAGCTCGGCGAGTTGTTCGCCTTCCAGACCTTTGCTCAGCGCGCCGATGGGGAACACCTTGCAATTACCCGCTTCCCGGGCGCGATCGAGGATCAGCTCGGCCACCGCCGAGGTGTCGAGAATCGGCTTGGTGTGCGGCGGGCAGCACAGGCTGGTCACGCCACCGGCGGCGGCGGCGCGGGTTTCGCTGGTGATGGTGCCTTTGCGACTGTAGCCCGGCTCGCGCAGAGCGACGTTCAGGTCGACCAGACCAGGCGCGGCCACCAGGCCTTTGGCGTCGATGGTCTCGCTGGCGTTGAAGCCACCGGGCGCGGCGCTGATGGCAATGATCTTGCCGGCTTCCAGATGCAAATCGGTAACTTGATCCAGGCCGCTGGCCGGATCGATGACTCGGGCGCCGAGAATGCTGAGCTTCACTGGGCGTTCTCCTGCTCGAATTGACGTTGCGCGGTCTGCCCGCTCATGGCCATGGACATGACCGCCATGCGGATCGCGATGCCGTAGGTGACCTGGTTCAGGATCACCGACTGCGAGCCATCGGCCACCGCCGACTCGATCTCAACCCCGCGGTTGATCGGCCCCGGGTGCATCACGATGGCATCCGGCTTGGCGCCGGCCAGGCGGGCGGTGGTGAGGCCGAACAGACGGTAGAACTCGCCCTCGCTCGGCAGCAGGCCACCGGCCATGCGCTCGCGTTGCAGGCGCAGCATGATCACCACGTCCACGTCCTTGAGGCCTTCGGCCATGTCGGTGTAGACCTTTACGCCATACTGCTCGATGCCGATGGGCAGCAGGGTTTTTGGCGCGATCACGCGGATATCCGGGCAACCCAGGGCCTTGAGTGCCAGCATGTTCGAGCGCGCTACCCGCGAGTGCAGGATGTCGCCGACGATGGCCACCGACAGGTTTTCGAAGCTGCCCTTGTGCCGCCGGATGGTGAGCATGTCGAGCATGCCCTGGGTCGGGTGGGCGTGGCGGCCATCGCCGCCGTTGATGATCGCCACCTGCGGGCACACGTGCTCGGCAATGAAATGCGCAGCGCCGGAGTCGCCGTGGCGCACCACGAACATGTCGGCGGCCATGGCTTCCAGGTTGCGCAGGGTGTCGAGCAGGGTTTCGCCCTTGCTCGCCGACGAGGTGGACACGTTCAGCGTGATCACGTCAGCCGACAGCCGCTGGGCCGCCAGTTCAAAGGTGGTGCGGGTGCGAGTGGAGTTTTCGAAGAACACGTTGCAGATGGTTTTACCACGCAGCAACGGGACTTTTTTCACCGCGCGGCCACCCGTTTCAAGGAACGAGTCGGCGGTGTCGAGGATTTCGGTGAGCAGTTCGCGGGGCAAACCGTCGAGCGACAGGAAGTGTTGCAACTGGCCCTGAGCATTGAGCTGCAGCGGGCGCTTGGCATCTAGAGGCGTCATCGCGGGGACTCTTTACAAGGCGGTTTAAGGGACAAGGTCTTGCAGTTCGAGTACGAGCGGCGTGGGACCGGACAATTTTACCCGCTGACGGGCTTCCAGCGACAGCGTCGCGCCGACCACGTCCGGGCTGATCGGCAGTTCGCCGGCGTCCAGGTCCAGCAGGCACACCAGCGTTACGCTGGCCGGGCGGCCGTAGTCGAACAGTTCGTTGAGGGCCGCACGAATGGTGCGACCGCTCATCAGCACGTCATCGATCAGCACCAGATGCTGGCCTTCGATCTCGAACGGCAGGGCCGACGGACGCACTTGCGGGTGCAGGCCGTTCTGGCTGAAGTCGTCACGGTAGAACGACACATCAAGGGTGCCCAGCGGCGCATCGTTGCCCAGCGCCTCCAGCAGTGCCTGGGCCACCCACACACCGCCGGTGCGAATGCCGATGAAGCGTGGCTCGCTGATGTTGCGGTGTTGCAGATGGGCCGTGAGGCTCGTGGCCATTTGGCTGATCAGTTCGGCGGGGTTCGGCAAGCTCATGCAGGCTCCTTCAGGACCTTGGCGCAGGCAGGGTCCGGGCTCAAACGTAAAAAGACGCGGCAAGCCGCGTCAGTCAGGATTCAAATAAAGCCGTGTTTTCATCCAGCCAGCCCTGCAACAGCAGCGCGGCGGCGATGGCGTCCACGGGGTTGTCGCGGTAGCTGCCTTTCTGCCCGCCTCGGGCCAGACGCTCGCCCTTGGCCTCGAACGTGGTGAGGCGTTCATCGTGGGTGTAGAAGGGCAGGTTGTAGCGGCCATTCAGGCGGCGGGCGAATTTCTCGGCGCGTACGCACATGTCGCTGGGGCTGCCGTCCATGTTCAAGGGCAGGCCGACAACCACCGCGTCGGGTTTCCATTCTTTAATGAGGGCTTCGACCTGGTTCCAGTCCGGCACGCCGTTCTGGGCTTTCAAGGTGCACAGCTCGCGGGCCTGGCCGGTGATCACCTGGCCGACCGCCACGCCGATCTGTTTGGTGCCGTAGTCGAACCCGAGGATCAAGCGCAAAGCCATCAGGCGTGCCCTGCCTGGCTGGTGAGCAGGCTCAGGTTGATGCGCAGCTTGGCTGCCGCCGCTTCCAGTCGCAGTTCGCTGGGGGTGTTGAACAGGATTTCGGCATCGAACGGGCACGTCAGCCAGGCATTGCTGGCCAGCTCCGCCTCCAGTTGCCCGGCTTCCCAGCCGGCGTAACCGAGGGTGATCACGCTGTGTTCGGGGCCCACGCCGTCGGCGATGGCGAACAGCACATCCTGTGAGGTGGACAGCGACACGCCTTCCAGATCTACCGTGGCCTGGAACTTCGGCCCGGTCGGGTGCAGCACAAAGCCGCGATCGGTCTGTACCGGGCCGCCGATGTAGATCGGCACGCCCTGGCAGCGCGCCGGCGGATCGACCTCGGGGCGCAGTTGCTCAAGGATGTCCGCCAGGTTCAGCTCTTGCGGGCGGTTGATGACCAGCCCCATGGCACCATTGGCCGTATGCTCGACGATGTAGGTCAAGGTCTGCGCAAAGTTCGGGTCGGCCATATGGGGCATGGCGATCAGGAATTGGTGCTTGAGGTAGGTCGGGCTGACATTTTTCATGCCCGCTAGTGTGGCGGTGGAGGGGCTGGCTGACAAGTGTGGTGACGGAGGCTGATTGTTCCCGCGCTCTACGTGGGAATGATCTGAAACCGTTAGTTGCTGGACAGCCGGTCGCCCTTGGCGAATTTCCAGGTGCGGATGATTTCCAGGCGGTCCACATCGTTCAAGTCGCCGCTGAACGGGGCAAAGGGCGCGGCCAGACGCACGATGCGCTGGGCGGCCTGGTCCAGCAGAGGCTGGCCGGACGATTCCAGCACCTGCACTTCATAGAGTGTGCCGTCACGGTTGATCGACACCAATAGGCGCAAATTGCCGTAGATCTGCTGGCGGCGGGCTTCGTCCGGATAGTTCAGGTTGCCGATGCGTTCGACTTTCTTGCGCCATTCGTCTTTGTACCAGGCACCTTTGTCGCGCATGGTCGAGGCCGCGTTCAGGCGGTAGATGCGCGGGCGCTTGGCATAGAGCTGCTGCTCGTTGGCCAGCTCGGCTTCCAGGCTGGAGATTTCGTCGGACAGTTGTGAACTGTCGAACGTCGGCGCCGGCTTGACGGGCTCGGGTTGCGGTTCGGTCTTGGTTTTCTCGCGTTGCACCGGGGCTTTTTGTGGCTTGGGCGCGACGGTGGCAACGGTCGCCTTGGGCGCGGCCTGCTTGACTTCGGGCTTGGGTGCCGGCGGTGGCGGGGTGACTTTATTGACCTTGTTGTCCTGGAACGGCGCCACTTCGGTGGTCTTGGGTATGGCTTTCTTGTCCAGGGTGCCGCTGCCCTGCTGGTTGTCCTGGGCGAGAAAGTCAGCCTTCTCGGGCTTCTTCTCGCTCTTGAAGGTAGCGAGGGTGATTTCCAGGGTCTGGGTGATCTGCTTGGGTTCGGCGAAGGTGAAGCCCAGTCCGAGGATGAGAGCCAGGTGGATCAGTGCCGCCAGAAACAGGGTGAATCCGAGCCGATCAGCCGGGCGCACGCCACTGTGGGAGAGTTCGGGAGGCAGATCGGACGGGAGCGTCATGACAAAAAAAACCAACATCGCGCGTTTCACAGGTGGCGCATGATAACGCAATGTTGGCAGGTGTCCGGCTGTTCTATGTCACTTGGCTTGTAGCTTGCGCTCGATGGCCGTCATCAGCATTTCGCCGATGTTCGTGCCAAATGCGTTGTCGATCTCGCGAATACAGGTCGGGCTGGTGACGTTGATTTCGGTCAGGTGCTCGCCGATCACGTCCAGGCCGACGAACAGCAGGCCCTTCTCGCGCAGGGTCGGGCCGACCTGGCTGGCGATCCAGCGGTCCTTGTCCGACAGCGGGCGTGCTTCGCCACGACCGCCGGCCGCCAGGTTGCCCCGGGTCTCGCCGGCCGCCGGGATACGCGCCAGGCAGTAGTCCACCGGCTCGCCGTCGATCATCAGGATGCGCTTGTCGCCGTCCTTGATCGCCGGCAGGTACGCCTGGCCCATGATCTGCTGGGTGCCCAGGGCGGTCAGAGTCTCCAGAATCACCGACAGGTTCGGGTCGCCGGCGCGGTGACGGAAGATCGAGGTGCCGCCCATGCCGTCCAGCGGCTTGAGGATCACATCGCCGTGCTTGGCGGCGAATTCACGCAGCACGTCGGCGCGGCGGCTGACCACGGTCGGCGGTGTGCATTGCGGGAACAGCGTGGCGAATAGCTTTTCGTTGCAGTCGCGCAGGCTCTGCGGCTTGTTGACGATCAGCACGCCGGCGTTTTCGGCCTGCTCCAGCAGGTAGGTGGAGTAGACGAACTCCATGTCGAACGGCGGGTCCTTGCGCATCAGGATCACGTCCAGATCGCTCAGCGGGCTGTCGATTTCGTCTTGCAGCTCGAACCACTTTTCCGGGTTGGCGAACACTTGCAGGGGGCGCATGCGCGCGCGGGCCACGCCTTCGCCTTGGTAAAGGTCGCGCTGCTCCATATAGAACAGTGTCCAGCCGCGGGCCTGGGCGGCCAGGAGCATGGCCAGCGAGCTGTCCTTTTTATAGGAGATGCTGGCGATGGGGTCCATGACAATGCCGACGCGAACGCTCATGGGGGATTTCCTTTGGCAAATTTGGGAAGCATGAAAGTGGCGTCAGAGTGGCGCTGCGGTCGTTGCGGGTCAAGGAAAAACCACCGGGCAGGCCGCTCGATAGATTGCTCCCCGAGACTGTGCTAAAAAGACTGCCACGGCTCAGCAGCCCTTGAATTCCAAGGCTTGCGGCGCCCGCCCTGTGCAAGATCAGGCAGTACGCACCGAAAACCGATTCGCTGTGGCGATGGTAGAGCAGATATGGAACAGCATTCCAACGCCTTGAGAGTGATGGTAATCGACGATTCGAAAACGATCCGGCGCACCGCAGAAACCCTGTTGAAGAACGTGGGGTGCGATGTCATCACGGCCATCGACGGTTTCGATGCGTTGGCCAGGATTGTCGATCACCACCCGCACATCATCTTTGTCGACATCATGATGCCGCGCCTGGATGGCTACCAGACCTGCGCCCTGGTGAAGAACAACCCGGCGTTCAAGTCGATCCCGGTGATCATGCTGTCCTCCAAGGACGGTCTGTTCGACAAGGCCAAGGGGCGCATCGTGGGTGTCGATCAGTTTTTGACCAAGCCTTTCAGCAAGGAAGAACTGCTGGGCGCAATCAAGGCCTACGTGCCCGGCTTCGCCGCAGTAGAACAAGCACACTGACGCCGCCTCACAAGGGCTGGCGCGGACCAATGTAGTGGGGAAAACCATGGCACGTGTTCTGATCGTCGACGATTCGCCGACCGAAATGTACAAATTGACCGGCATGCTGGAAAAGCATGGCCACCAGGTCCTCAAGGCCGAAAACGGTGCGGACGGCGTGGCCCTGGCCCGCCAGGAACTGCCCGATGCGGTACTCATGGACATCGTGATGCCGGGCCTCAACGGCTTCCAGGCCACCCGCCAGTTGTCCAAGGAGCCGGAAACCAACGGCATCCCGATCATCATCATCACCACCAAGGACCAGGAGACCGACAAGATCTGGGGCGCACGCCAGGGGGCCAAGGACTACCTGACCAAGCCGGTGGATGAAGAAACCCTGATCGCCACCCTGAACAAGGTACTGGCCGGCTGACGGCAGGCATCATGACCGAGTCGCAAACCGCGTTCGAGTTGCTGCTGGACATCGACCGTCGCTGCCGCCTGCTGGCCGCCGACCTGCCTTCACAGGAAACCCGTTTGCAGCGTTGGAGCGGCATCGGTTTTCGCCTGGGAGAGCAGTGGTACGTGGCGCCCATGGGCGAAGTCGCCGAGGTGTTGCACGAACCGCGCTGTACCCTGATGCCCGGCGTCAAGCCGTGGGTCAAAGGCGTGGCCAACCTGCGCGGGCGTCTGCTGCCGGTGATGGACCTGGGCGGTTTCCTCGGCCTCGAGCTGTCCCGGGCGCGCAAGCAGCGGCGCGTGCTGGTGGTGGAATTCAATGACCTGTTTGTCGGGCTGCTGGTGGACGAGGTGGCGGGAATGCAGCATTTCGAACAAGACGCGTGGGTGACGAGTATCGCCACCGACGCCCCCTTCATCACGGGTCGTTTCCACGGCGACCCGTCGTGGCAGGTCTTCAGCCCTTTCGCCCTGGCCCAGGCTCCAGGCTTCATGGATGTCGCCGCATGACCACCGCCACCCCGCTCAAACCCCAGGCCGGTTCGCGCAGCCGCTCGCAGATCATCGTGCTGTTCATCGCGCTGATCGTGTTCATCATGCTGTTGTTTGCCAACTTCGCGTACCTCAACACCCAGTCCACCTACGACAAACAGTACATCGGCCATGCCGGTGAGCTGCGCGTGCTGTCCCAGCGCATCGCCAAGAACGCCACCGAAGCCGCCGCCGGCAAGGCTGCCGCGTTCAAGCTGCTGTCTGACGCGCGCAACGACTTTGCGCAGCGCTGGGGCTACCTGAAAAAAGGCGACCTCGAGACGGGCCTGCCGGCGGCGCCCAACGCGGTGCGTGCCGAGATGCGCGCGGTGCAGACCGACTGGGAAGCGCTACTGAAAAATACCGACGCGATCCTGGCCAGTGAACAGACCGTGCTGTCGCTGCACCAGGTGGCCGCGACCCTGGCTGAAACCGTGCCGCAATTGCAGATGGAGTCGGAAAAGGTGGTCGACATCCTGTTGCAACGCGGTGCCCCGGCCAGCCAGGTGGCGTTGGCCCAGCGCCAGTCACTGCTGGCCGAACGTATTCTGGGGGCGGTCAATACCGTGCTCGCCGGCGACGATACGGCGGTTCAGGCCGCCGATGCCTTTGGCCGCGATGCCAACCGCTTTGGCCAGGTACTCAACGGCATGCTCCAGGGCAATCCGGGCCTGCGCATCAGCCAGGTCGAAGACCACGACGCCCGGGCGCGGCTGGCGGAAATCGCCGAACTGTTCGAGTTCGTTTCAGGCTCCGTGGATGACATCCTGGAGACCTCGCCGCAGCTGTTCCAGGTGCGCGCCTCGGCGAGCAACATCTTCAACCTCTCGCAAACCCTGCTCGATGAGGCCTCGCACCTGGCCACCGGTTTCGAAAACCTCGCCAGCGGGCGCAGTTTCGACACCATCGGTGGCTACGTGCTGGGCTTGCTGGCGCTGACCTCGATCATCCTGATCGGCCTGGTGATGGTGCGCGAAACCAACCGCCAACTGCATGAGACCGCCGAGAAGAACGAGCGCAACCAGAACGCGATCATGCGCCTGCTCGATGAAATCGAAGACCTCGCTGACGGCGACCTGACGGTGACCGCTTCGGTGACTGAAGACTTTACCGGCACCATCGCCGACTCGATCAACTATTCCGTGGACCAGCTGCGCGACCTGGTCGCCACCATCAACCTCACCGCCGGGCAAGTCGCTGGCGCGGTGCAGGACACCCAGGCCACCGCCATGCACCTGGCCCAGGCTTCCGAGCATCAGGCCCAACAGATTGCCGAGGCTTCCACCGCGGTTAACGAAATGGCGCAGTCCATCGACCAGGTGTCGGCCAACGCCGCCGAATCGTCGGCGGTGGCGGAGCGTTCGGTGGAAATCGCCAACAAGGGCAACGAGGTGGTGCACAACACCATCCACGGCATGGACAACATCCGCGAACAGATCCAGGACACCGCCAAGCGCATCAAGCGCCTGGGCGAGTCGTCCCAGGAAATTGGCGACATCGTCAGCCTGATCGATGACATTGCCGACCAGACCAACATTCTTGCCCTCAACGCGGCGATCCAGGCCAGCATGGCCGGCGACGCCGGGCGTGGTTTTGCGGTGGTGGCCGATGAAGTGCAGCGGTTGGCCGAGCGCTCCTCGGCGGCTACCCGCCAGATCGAAACCCTGGTGCGGGCGATCCAGACCGACACCCATGAAGCCGTGACCTCCATGGAGCAGACCACCACCGAAGTGGTGCGCGGCGCACGGCTGGCCCAGGACGCCGGCGTGGCGCTGGAAGAGATCGAAGGCGTATCGAAAACCCTGGCCGCGCTGATCCAGAGTATTTCCAACGCGGCGCAGCAACAGACCCGTTCGGCGGGGCAGATTTCCCTGACCATGAACGTGATCCAGCAGATCACCACCCAGACCTCGTCGGGGTCTACGGCGACTGCCGAGAGCATCGGCAACCTGGCGAAAATGGCCAGCCAGTTGCGAAGGTCGGTGTCGGGTTTCACCCTTCCGCCAGCAAAACAGCCGGAAGGGTGAAATGCTACCCAAATGTGGGAGCGGGCTTGCTCGCGAATGCGATATGTCAGCTGACCATTCAGTGACTGACCCACCCTATTCGCGAGCAAGCCCGCTCCCACATTGGATCTCCATTCGGTTTGAGATCTCTGCAACACCAGCAACCCACGAATTCTAAGCGGAGCAGTTATGGTTGATCGGCACGACTACGTGGCCCTCGAATGGGTCAAGGGCGACATTGCCGACACCTTGAAGCAGGCGCGTTCGGCGCTGGACGCGTTTGTCGAAACGGGTGACAGCGGCGTCATCGACGACTGCCTGGCCGGTATCCATCAGGTGCATGGCGCGTTGCAGATGGTCGAGTTCTACGGCGCCGCCTTGCTGGCCGAAGAGCTCGAAGAGCTGGCCCTGGCCTTGCAAGCCGGACGTATTGGCCAGCGCGACGAAGGCATCCGCCTGCTGCAACAGGCCCTCAATCAACTGCCGCTGTACCTGGACCGGGTGCACAGCGCTCGCCGTGACTTGCCGCTGGTGGTGTTGCCATTGCTCAACGACCTGCGCAGCGCGAGGGGCGAAAGCCTGCTGTCGGAGACCAGCCTGTTCAGCCCGCAGCTGCTGTCGATTGCGCCGTTGCCCGATGAGGCCCTGATCCAACGGGCGGCACCCGACCTGGCCGACCAGTTGCGTCAATGGCACCACCTGCTGCAACAAGCCCTGGCCGGTTTGCTGCGGGAAGACCATGGCCCGAGCAACCTGGAAGACATGGCGCGGGTCTTCGCGCGTCTGGAAGCCCTGTGCCAGGGCGCGCCGCTGTTGCCGTTGTGGCAAGTCACTTCGGCATTGGTCGAAGGCATGCTGACCGGCGTGATCGCCAATAGCCCGGCACTGCGCAGCCTGCTCAAGGCCAGCGACAAGCAACTCAAGCGCCTGCTGGCCCAGGGCATCGGCGGGATCAACCAGCCGGCACCGGACGAGTTGCTCAAGAGCCTGTTGTTTTATGTGGCCAAGGTCACTCGGCCGACACCGCGCATGCAAAGCCTGAAAGAACGTTATGGCCTGGATGAGGCCTTGCCCGACAGCACCGTGGTCGACGCCGAGCGCGCCCGCCTGGCCGGACCGGACCGCAATGCCATGGGCTCGGTACTCGGGGCCTTGTGTGAAGAACTGGTGCGGGTGAAAGAGCGCCTCGACCTGTTCGTGCGCAGCGACCGGCAGCACACCAGCGACCTCGATGCGCTGCTGGCGCCGCTGCGGCAGATCGCCGATACCCTGGCGGTGCTTGGCTTCGGCCAGCCGCGCAAAGTGATCATCGACCAATTGGCGGTGGTGCTGAGCCTGGCCCAGGGTCAGCGCGAACCCAACGACGCGGTGTTGATGGATGTCGCCGGTGCCTTGCTGTACGTCGAAGCCACGCTGGCGGGCATGGTCGGTACCGTCGAGCCGGAAAGCCGCGAAGAAAGCCGCCTGCCCACCACCGACCTGACGCAGATTCACCAGTTGGTGATCCGCGAGTCCTGCCAGTGCCTCAAGCAGGCCAAGGAACTGGTGATCGATTGCATCGAGGCGGACTGGGACCGCCAGCGCCTGGAGTCCCTGCCGGAGCTGTTGAGCCAGGTGCGCGGCGCCCTGGCGATGATTCCGCTGCCACGGGCGGCCAGCCTGATGCGCGGTTGCACCGACTACGTCGACGAACACTTCATGGCCGGCGATGCCACGCCTTCCGAGGCACAACAGGATGCTTTCGCCGACGTGGTCAGCAGCCTGGAGTATTACCTGGAGCGCATGCTCCAGGACCCGGATGCCCCCGGTGAACGCGTGCTGGAGCTGGCCGCCCGAGGCCTGGCTGTGCTGGGTTACCTGCCTGCCGAGAAACCCTGGCGCCCGACGCAGACAGTTGCGCACGACATGCCCTCCATCGACGCCGCGCAGAGCCAATCGCGTTTCGACGCACTGGCCAGCCCGACCTCCCGCCTGAACCCGCCGGCACTGCAACGTCCCGGCAGTCTGTTGCCCCCGCCGGCCAGTGAAGAGCCGGTCGATGACGAACTGCGCGACGTGTTCCTCGAAGAATCCGACGAAGTGCTGGAGGTGCTGCACCACTTTCTGCCGGCCAGCACCGATAAGACCGCCCAGGGCGAAATGCGCCGCGCCTTCCACACCCTGAAGGGCAGTGGCCGCATGGTGCGTGCCCTGGTGTTGGCCGAGCTGGCCTGGGCCGTGGAAAACCTGCTGAACCGCGTACTGGAGCGCAGCGTGGCCCTGGGCCCCGAGGTGCAACAGGTGCTGGACGAGGCGGTGGCGCTGTTGCCGGAG
Source organism: Pseudomonas sp. SDO524_S393 (assembly GCF_054071875.1). Classification (NCBI taxonomy): domain Bacteria; kingdom Pseudomonadati; phylum Pseudomonadota; class Gammaproteobacteria; order Pseudomonadales; family Pseudomonadaceae; genus Pseudomonas; species Pseudomonas sp. SDO524_S393. The sequence goes on from NZ_JBSVVZ010000030.1 coordinate 32,537, forward strand.
CTGATCGCCGATTTCGCCAACGGCCATCAGCGCCAGCGGGATGAAGTCGACGCCCTGGCGGCTCGCGCCCATGCGTTGGCCAGTGGCACGCAAGCCGCTGCCGAAGGCCACGACCCGATGCTGCTGGAGATCTTCCGCAACGAAGCCCAGAGCCACCTGGACAGCCTCAACCATTTCCTGCAACAGGCCGCCGAGCATGTGCCGTTGCAAGTCAGCGATGAACTGCAACGCGCCCTGCACACCCTCAAAGGCAGCGCCTACATGGCCGGCGTGTTGCCGATTGCCGAACTGGCGCGGCCGCTGGATCACCTGACCCGCGAATACAAGGCCCACCGCCTGCCCCTGGACCTGGACGAAGTGGAGTTGCTGCTGGAGGCCGAAGGCGTGTTCCAGCGCGGGCTGCGCCAGTTGGACAGTGACCCGCTGGTGCCCATCCCCGGTGCGCAGGACCTGATCAAGCGTACCCAGGGCCTGCTCGACCAGCAGCTTGCCGCGCTGCTCGACGCACCGAATACCGGCCTGCGCATCAAGCGCGATCCGCAGTTGATCGCCAACTTCCTGGCCCAGGGCATGGACATCCTGCTCGATGCCGAAAGCCTGCTGCGCCGTTGGCAGCAGCACCCCGGCGAGCGTCAGGAGCTGACCGCACTGCTGGACGAATTGACGACGCTGGGGGAGGGTGCGCACCTCGCTGACCTGCACGCCATCGACGCGCTGTGCGAAGCCTTGCTCGACTTGTATGGCGCCGTGGAAGAAAGCAGCCTGGCGGTGAGCGAGCGGTTTTTCCTGGAGGCCGAACAGGCCCATGACGCACTGATCAACATGCTCGACCAACTGGCCGCCGGTCAGGAAATCAGCCCGGCACCGGCGCGGGTCGAAGCCCTGCGCGAGTTGCTGGACGGTGCGCTGGACCCATCGGCCACGGGCTTGATCAGTACCGACGGCCACCAGGCTCCGCGTATCGCCGAACTCGGTGCCGCCACCGCGCAGCTGGATCAAGGCTCCAACGTGGACGACGAGATCGTCGAGATCTTCCTCGAAGAGGCCGTGGATATCCTCGACAGCGCCGGGCAGTCTCTCAAGCGCTGGTTGCTGGAGCCGGACAGCCTTGCGCCGTTGTCGTCGTTGCAACGCGACCTGCACACCCTCAAGGGCGGCGCGCGCATGGCCGAAATCGGCCCGGTGGGCGACCTGGCCCATGAGCTGGAGTGCCTGTACGAAGGGTTGGTGGACCGGCGCTACAGCTATTCCCCCGAGTTGTCCCTCGTGCTGATGGACAGCCATGAACGGCTGGCCTTGCAGCTGGATCAGTTACAGCAGCACCAGCCCTTGAGTGACAGCACTGAGCTGGTCGACAAGCTGCGGGCCCTGCGACAGAGCGGTTCGCCCGCAACGCCGACCCCTGTGGCCCAGGCATCGAGTGCCGATCCCGATTTGCTGGAGATCTTCCTCGAAGAAGCCGCCGACATTCTCGACAGCTCCAGCGCGGCGCTCTCGCGCTGGCAGGCCGAGCCCGGCAACCGTCAGGAAGTGGAAACCCTGTTGCGCGACCTGCACACCCTCAAGGGCGGTGCGCGCATGGTCGAGATCGGCCCGATCGGTGACCTGGCCCATGAACTGGAGTTTCTCTACGAGGGCCTGTCTGCCGGCCAACTGGCTTCATCCCCCGAATTGTTCGCGCTGTTGCAAGGTTGCCACGACCGCCTGGCCCAGATGATCGACGCGGTAGCGGACGGTTTACCAGTGGGCTCGGTGGACAAACTGATCGAACGCATCAAGAGCCTGGTGCACCCGAGTGAAGAGGCGGTGATGCCGGTGGCGCTGCCGGCGGGCAAGGCTGAGGCGGTGGTGGACCCTGCCGCCGATATGGTGAAAATCTCCGCCGAGCTGCTGGATGACCTGGTCAACCTGGCCGGTGAAACCTCGATCTTCCGTGGGCGTATCGAGCAGCAGGTCAACGACGCGCGCATTGCGCTCAACGAAGTGGAGACCACCATCGAGCGCATGCGCGACCAACTGCGCCGCCTCGACACCGAAACCCAAGGCCGTATTCTCAGCCGCCAGCAGGCCGAGGCCGAGCGCCTGGGCTACGAAGAGTTCGACCCGCTGGAAATGGACCGTCATTCCCAGTTGCAGCAGTTGTCCCGGGCGCTGTCCGAATCGGCCTCCGACCTGCTCGACCTCAAGGACACCCTCGACAGCCGCAACCAGGACGCCCACGACCTGCTGCAACAACAGGCGCGCATCAACACTGAGCTTCAAGAGGGCCTGATGCGTACGCGCATGGTGCCCTTCGAGCGCATGTTGCCGCGCCTCAAGCGCATCGTGCGCCAGGTGGCGGGCGAGTTGGGCAAGGACGTGGAGTTCATCGTCGGCAACGCCGAGGGCGAGATGGACCGCAACGTACTGGAACGCATGGCGGCGCCTTTGGAGCACATGCTGCGCAATGCCGTCGACCATGGCCTGGAGCCGCGGGAGGCGCGCTTGCTGGCGGGCAAGCCGGAAAAAGGCCGCATCACCCTGGACCTGACCCACGAAGGTGGCGACATCGTTTTCGACATGCGCGACGACGGCGCCGGTGTGCCGTTGGAAGCGGTGCGGCGCAAGGCGATCAAGCGTGGCTTGCTCGGTCCGCATCAAGAGATGAGCGACCGTGATGTGTTGCAGTTCATCCTGCAGCCGGGCTTTTCCACCGCCGAGAAGATCACGCAGATTTCCGGACGGGGCGTGGGCATGGACGTGGTGCACGAGGAAGTGCGTCAGTTGGGCGGTTCGATGTTCATTGAGTCGACCCCGGGGGCGGGCGTGCACTTTCGCATTCGCCTGCCATTTACCGTCTCGGTCAACCGGGCGCTGATGGTGCAATGTGCGGACGACCAATACGCGATACCCCTCAACACCATCGAAGGCCTGGTGAGCGTGCTGCCCCATGAACTGGCCGGGCACTATCAGCTCGACCCGCCGAGCTACGAGTACGCCGGACAGCGCTACGAGTTGTTCTACCTGGGCGACCTGCTGCACACCGTCAACCGTCCGAAACTGCTGGGCCAGTACCAGCCGGTCCCGCTCTTGCTGGTGCAGTGCAATGAGCGGCATGTGGCGGTGCACGTGGATGCCATGGCCGGCACGCGGGAAATCGTGGTCAAGGGCCTGGGGCCGCAGCTTGCCGCTGTGCAGGGCCTGTCCGGGGCGACCATTCTGGGCGATGGTCGCGTGGTGTTGATCATCGACCTGCTGGCGCACATTCGCGCCCGGCAACCGGCCTTGCCGGCCCGGGTGACCGACGCGCCGCTGATCCTCAACGACCCGCTGAAAAAGCGCCCGTTGCTGGTGTTGGTGGTGGACGACTCAGTCACCGTACGCAAAGTCACCAGCCGTTTGCTGGAGCGCAACGGCATGAACGTACTCACCGCCAAAGACGGCATCGACGCCATTGCCGTGCTCGAAGAACACCTGCCGGACCTGATGCTGCTCGACATCGAAATGCCGCGCATGGACGGCTTCGAAGTGGCCATGCAAGTGCGCAACGATCCGCGACTGATGCGCCTGCCGATCATCATGATCACCTCTCGCACCGGCCAGAAGCACCGCGACCGCGCCATGGCCATCGGCGTGAATGACTACCTCGGCAAGCCGTATCAGGAATCGGTGCTGCTGGAGAGCATCGCCTACTGGAGCAAGTCCCATGCTTGATCACCGCACCAGCCAACTCACCGGCCTGCTGTTGCCTCTGGCCGACCGCCACCTGGTGCTGCCCAACGTTGCCATCGCCGAGCTGATCGACTTCCAGCGCGGCGAACCGGCCAGCGATGCGCCGCCGTGGTATTTGCGGCAAGTGACCTGGCGGGATCGGCAACTGCCGCTGATCAGCTTCGAAGCGGTGTGCGGCGAGGCCATCGTGATCGGCGAACGCTCGCGAATCGTGGTGCTGAATGCGCTGGGCGGGCGACCGTCGTTGAAGTTCATCGCGCTGGTGATCCAGGGGATCCCCCGCTCGTACAAGCTCGACAGCGAGCTGAGCTACGTGGACGTGCCGCTGTGCCCACTGGAACTGGCGGCGGTGCAAGTGGGCGAGCATGTGGCGAAGGTGCCGGACCTGATGGGGCTTGAAGCCTTGCTGGTGGAGTCAGGTCTGGCCTGAACCTGATCCCTGTCAGGATCCAATGTGGGAGCTGGCTTGCCTGCGATAGCAGTTTGTCTGTCACTGCATCAACAGCTGACCCACCGCCATCGCAGGCAAGCCCGCTCCCACACTGAATTGCGTTTGTCTCCAGATATCAATCGATCCGCGCAAACCGCTCAATCACCGGCTGCTCCCGATTCTCGGCCTGCCACAAATCATAAGCACTCTGCATCGACAGCCATAACTGCCCAGTGCTCACACCTGCCCGCTCAAGCCGCACCGCCAAGTCAGGGCTGACAGGCGCACGCCCATGCAAGATCCTCGAAAACGTCTCACGGGCGAAACCCAGGCGCCGGGCCATTTCGGTGATGGTGATGTCCAGGGCAGGGACTACATCTTCAAGCAGGATTTCACCTGGGTGAGGGGGGTTGTGCATGCCCATATCGATACCTCTACTCAGTGGTAATCAAGATAATCAACCAGTTCGACTTGGTCGTCGAACATCCGAAAAATGATCCGCCAGTTTCCACTAATGCTGACAGACCAATAGTCGATCAGATCGCCTTTCAAGCGATGGAAACGCCAACCAGGCAAGTTCAGTGCATCTGGGTGTTCGGCTTTGTCCAGAATGAACAGAACGCGGCGTAAGCGCTTTGCATGATTTGCGTTGATGCCACTGGTCGAGCCTGTCTCATAGAAGACCCTGAGACCTTTGTGTTTCCAGCTGACGATCATGGCGTGATTGTGATGTGATACATCACGCTCTGCAATGACCTTGCATCGGTTTTAACGGTCGGATTCATGACGTCTGTCCGCGGAACGATTCGGACCGGAAAGGCTAGATAGACAGGTTCCGAGCAACAACCTGAAACCGCTGTCAGAACATTCCTTGTTGCTTGTCAGGACGACAATCGTAGGTAGGGCTCTGACTGATAGCGCGTCTGAAATTTCTGTAAGTCTCACCTTCGTATTTTTTACTGATTGTTGAGTGCTAGTTTTTATCGCTCAACCCCATCAGCAAGGATTCGCAAATGGCCGTCCCTCCCATACCTTCGGGCGTTTCGCTGCAAGACAATATTGCCTTGGCCAACAACCGCAGGATGCATTTGAAGCCTGGTTCAGCCTTCGCCTATTCCTGGTTTTACTCACAGGTCCGGGGGCGTAGCCCTTGGGATTACAAACAGAAAAGTCGTGAGTACGAGGCGTTCGGGAATTTCAATTATGGCGTCACCGGCATTGTGCTGGGTATTCCGGAAAGTGTGCTGTTGAGAGCGGCTGGTGCGGCGCAAAAGGCAGCAGGGACTTCTCGGGCGGAGTTCGGAGACTGGTGGGGCGATGCGCCGTATGGTGATGATCACAGTGACCAGCATTGGATCAAGGAGGGTATCGAATATGCCAGAGCTCAAGGGTATTAAGTGGCCGGTCCAGGGCTTGCTCAACGGGCTGCTGGTGGCGTGTCTCGGGTACTTGGGCATTGGTTGGTTGATGAGCCCGAATCCACCGGAGCTGGATGAGGTCGTGCTCAAGTACTCCTTGAATAACGGAAGCTCTATTTACGGCGCGCGGAATAATCAGGGTGGCGCTACGGTGGGCTTTACCTACCTGTACTACGTCCACAAGGATCTGAGTAATGATCGGGAAATACTCACGACACTGGTGTCGGCACATCCCTTTCTGAAAACTAAAGAGCCGGATGTTCAAGTCACCCGACAGGCTGGCCTCATCCGCCTTGCTGTTCGTGGTGGGGTTTATGAGTACCGCAGCTACCCGCTTGAAGGTTTGGGGGCTGTGAGCATAGACATGAGGTTGTAGACCGATTGGCTTCGGATTTTTCCTGCGAGATTTTGGGCAGTGCATGAACTTGTTGTGTGCAGCCAGCGAAACCCTGTCTTCCCTCAACGCACTCACCTGCAACCTGGCCTTCGACCTGGACACCTCCCAGCGCGCAATCCTGCTCGGCATCCAGCAAATGGCGGAGCTGGGGCAGATGCTGGTTGATAGAGCGTTGGAGCAAGTCAGCCCGTCGCCAGCCTCTTGAAGCGGTCCCAAACAGGGACTGATCGTTCCCTGCTTGGGACCGCTCCTTAACGAACGCCACCGAACCCATGTGGGAGCTGGCTTGCCTGCGATGGCGGAGTATCAGTCGACTTATCGCCAGATGACACACCGCTATCGCAGGCAAGCCAGCTCCCACATTTTAATGTGCATCAGGCTCACGATCAGCATTCGCACGGACTTCGTTACCCCAACCGTAACGATCCGCCGCCGAGCTTGATTGATACCCCCCCGATTCACTCCTAAGGTACAGCCCACGACAGCAAATCCCGTGGAGCGACCATGACAACAACCATCACCCCCGACTCGCGCTGGACGCGGCGGCGCGACGAGAAGCAGCGGCGGCTCGGGCTGGTCAAACAGTATGCAGACGGGGCGGTGTTGCCCAGCGACAGGATCGTCGAGGCGCTGGAAGCGTTGATCCTCCCCGGCGACCGCGTGGTGCTGGAGGGCAACAACCAGAAACAGGCGGATTTTCTCTCGCGCTCCCTTGCAAAAGCCGACCCCGCCAAGCTCCACGATCTGCACATGATCATGCCCAGTGTCGGTCGTTCCGAGCACCTGGATCTGTTTGAAAAAGGCATTGCGCGCAAGCTCGACTTCTCCTTCGCCGGCACTCAATCCCTGCGCATCAGCCAACTGTTGGAAGACGGCCTGCTGGAAATCGGCGCGATCCACACTTACATCGAACTCTATGCACGGCTGGTGGTGGACTTGATCCCCAACGTCGTTCTGTCTGCCGGCTTCATGGCCGACCGCGCCGGCAATATCTACACCGGCGCCAGCACCGAAGACACTCCCGCGTTGATCGAGCCCGCTGCCTTCAGCGATGGCATCGTCATCGTGCAGGTCAACCAGTTGGTGGATGACGTCACCGATCTGCCACGCGTGGATATCCCGGCCAGTTGGGTGGATTTCGTGGTGGTGGCCGACAAGCCGTTCTACATCGAACCGCTGTTCACCCGCGATCCGCGCCACATCAAGCCGGTGCACGTACTGATGGCGATGATGGCGATCCGTGGCATCTACGAAAAACACAATGTGCAATCGCTCAACCACGGCATCGGGTTCAACACCGCCGCCATCGAACTGATCCTGCCCACCTACGGCGAATCCCTGGGCTTGAAGGGCAAGATCTGCCGCAACTGGACGCTCAACCCGCACCCCACGCTGATCCCCGCCATCGAAAGCGGCTGGGTCGAAAGTGTGCATTGCTTCGGCACCGAGCTGGGCATGGAGAACTACATCGCCGCGCGGCCGGATGTGTTCTTCACCGGCCGTGACGGCTCGATGCGCTCCAACCGGATGTTCTGTCAGTTGGCCGGCCAATATGCAGTCGATCTGTTTATTGGCGCCACCCTGCAAGTCGACGGCGACGGTCATTCCTCCACCGTCACCCGTGGCCGCCTCGCCGGGTTTGGCGGTGCCCCGAACATGGGTCACGACCCGCGCGGTCGTCGCCACGGCACGCCGGCGTGGCTGGACATGCGCCACGACGCTGCGCCCGAAGCCTTGCTGGAGCGCGGCAAAAAGCTGGTGGTGCAAATGGTCGAGACTTTCCAGGAGGGCGGCAAGCCCACCTTCGTCGACACCCTCGATGCGGTGGACGTCGCGCGCAAAAGCGGCATGCCCCTGGCGCCGATCATGATCTACGGCGACGACGTCACCCACCTGCTCACCGAAGAAGGCATCGCCTACCTGTACAAGGCACGCTCTCTGGAAGAGCGCCAGGCGATGATCGCCGCCGTGGCTGGCGTAACAGCCATCGGCCTGCGCCACAACCCCAAGGACACCGCACGGATGCGCCGTGAAGGCCTGATCGCCTTGCCCGAAGACTTGGGTATCCGTCGCACCGACGCCACCCGCGAGCTGCTGGCCGCCAAGAGCGTGGCCGACCTGGTGGACTGGTCCGGTGGCCTGTACAACCCGCCCGCCAAATTCAGGAGTTGGTAAATGCGCGCACTCAAACTGCATGAATTGACCCTCGCCGACCGCCTGGCGGACATGGCCGTCGACGCGCTGATCGATGAAGCCGACCTGTCGCCCAAACCGGCCCTGGTGGACCGCCGCGGCAACGGTGCCCACAGCGATTTGCACCTGGGTTTGATGCACGCCTCGGCGCTGTCGTTGTGGCCGATGTTCAAGGAAATGGCTGAAGCGGCCATCGAATTCGGTGAAGTCGGTTTGCCCCTGCGTGAAGCCTTGGGACGGATCGGCCGTGAAGGCGAGCACGCCATGCTCGCCACCACTCACGGTGTGAATACCCATCGCGGCGCGATCTGGGCGCTGGGTTTACTCACTGCAGCGGCCGCCCTGGAGCCCCGCGCTATTACCCTGAACGCTGCCCGGCTGGCCCTGCTCAACGACCGTTATGCCCCGCAACCGATGAGCCACGGCGCGCAGGTGGCGCAACGCTACGGCGCCCGCGGAGCGCGTGAAGAAGCGCAGTTGGGCTTCCCCTCGGTGGTGCAGCGCGGCTTGCCGCAATTGCGCAAAAGCCGGCGGCAGAACGCGGGTGAACAGAATGCCCGCCTGGATGCGTTGCTCGCGATCATGACCGACCTGGCCGATACCTGCGTGCTCTATCGCGCGGGTCTTGAGGGCTTGCACGCCATGCAATCCGGGGCTCAGGCCGTACTGGACGCGGGCGGCAGCGCGACCCTCGCCGGTCGCCGCTGCCTGCACGAACTTGACCAGCGCCTGCTGGCCCTGAATGCCTCCCCGGGCGGCGCCGCCGACCTGTTGGCCGCCTGCCTGTTTATCGACCGCCTCGACGGAGCGTTTTGATGGAAACCTTATCCTTTGAATTCCCCGCCGGGCAGCCGCCCAAGGGCCGTGCGCTGGTGGGTTGTGTCGGTTCGGGCGATCTGGAAGTGCTGCTGGAACCGGGCACGCCGGGCACGCTGACCATCCAGGTGCAGACCTCGGTGAATGGCGCCGGACAACGCTGGCAACATCTGTTCGAACGGATCTTCCAGGAGCAGACGCCGCCTGCGCTGAAGATCGATATCCACGATTTCGGTGCGACGCCCGGCGTGGTGCGTTTGCGCTTGGAACAAGGTTTCGAGGAGATCGGCCATGACTGACCTTGCCAAACACAGCTTCGTTGAACTGGGCGCGCGGCAACGGGCCAAGGCGTTGCTGGACAGCGGTTCCTTCCGTGAACTGATCGACCCGTTCCAGCGCGTCATGTCGCCCTGGCTCAGCCGCCAGGGTGTGGTGCCCCAGGCCGATGACGGGGTGGTGATCGCCAAAGGCAGCATCGACGGCCTGCCCGTGGTCATTGCGGCCATCGAAGGCAACTTCCAGGGCGGCAGCCTCGGTGAAGTGGGGGGCGCGAAAATCGCTGGCGCCCTGGAGCTGGCCGCCGAAGACAATCGCAAGGGCATCCCGACCCGCGCCGTGCTGCTGCTGGAAACCGGCGGTGTGCGTTTGCAGGAAGCCAACCTGGGGCTGGCGGCGATTGCCGACATCCATGCGGCGATTGTCGATCTGCGTCGGTTCCAGCCGGTGATCGGCGTGGTGGCCGGCAGCGTTGGCTGCTTTGGTGGCATGTCCATCGCCGCCGGGTTGTGCAGCTACCTGGTGGTCACCCGTGAAGCGCGCCTGGGTCTGAACGGCCCGCAAGTGATCGAGCAGGAAGCCGGCCTGGACGAATACGACTCCCGCGATCGGCCTTTTATCTGGAGCCTCACCGGCGGCGAGCAGCGCTTCAACAGCGGGCTGGCCGACCGTTATGTGGCGGATGATGTCGCCGAGATTCAACAGACCGTCAGCGCACTGCTGGAACAAGGCGTGCCGGCGCGGCAACGCAGCCGCCAGGCCGAACATTATCTGGCGCGTCTCGCCGAACTGGATGCCACAGCGCAAATCGACCCGGCGACGGTGCGCGCGCTGTATCAAGGAGAACGCCCATGAGCGGCTTGCAGTGGTTTAACGCATTGAGCGCCGGCGCGACGCCCGTGACAGGCTTGCCGGACTCGTTGAAGGTGGCCGATGGCGCAGTGGGTGAGCAGGCTGTGCGCTTTATCGCCGTGGTCGCCGACCCGCACAACCGCTTCCCTCGTGCCCGCAATGGTGAGGTCGGCTTGCTGGAGGGCTGGGGCCTGGCCAAAGCGGTGGATGAAGCCATCGCCCGGGGCGACAAACGCCCGATCATCGCCATCGTCGATGTGCCCAGCCAAGCCTATGGCCGCCGCGAAGAAGCCCTCGGTATCCACCAGGCCCTGGCCGCCGCCGCCGACAGCTACGCCCGCGCCCGACTGGCCGGACACCCGGTGATCGCGCTGCTGGTGGGCAAGGCCATGTCCGGTGCATTCCTGGCCCACGGTTACCAGGCCAACCGCCTGATCGCCCTGCGTGACCCCGGCGTGATGGTGCACGCCATGGGCAAGGCCTCGGCGGCGCGGGTGACCCTGCGCAGTGTCGAAGAGTTGGAGGCCCTGGCCGCCAGCGTGCCGCCGATGGCCTATGACATCGACAGCTATGCCAGCCTGGGGCTGCTCTGGGAAACTCTGTCGGTGAGCCGGATTGAACAACCCACGCCGGACGATGTGGCGCGGGTCGGCGACTGCCTGGTGAGTGCAATCAAGGACGTTGGCGAGCCTGACTTGAGTGGTCGCCTGGGCGCGGCCAACCGCGCGGCTTCCAGCCGCGTGCGCGAACTGCTGCGGGAGCAATGGTGAACGCGCACGACTTGCTCTGGGGCATGACCCCGGCGCATCTGCCCGCTGACGCACCGGCGTGGGCGGCGACGGCGCTTGATGCGGTGGTGGTGCGCCGCGCACGCGTCGCACCGGGCTTTATTGCCGTGGGCGTGCGCGGTCGGTTGCGCGAGCAACGCCTGGCTGCGCTGATGCCGCTGGCCGCCGTGCAGCGGCGAGTGGTGCCGGAAGACTTGCGCGAGGTCGTTTCGCCACGGGATCTGCCGGCGTTGCAGGCCCTCGAACAACTGCGCCCCGTGTTGGCCGCCTTGGATTGGGGCGTCACCGGCAGCGCCGGTTTCGAACTGGCCACGGGCATTGAAGCGCTGCATGCCAGGAGCGACCTGGACCTGCTTCTGCGCACGCCCGAGCTGCTGGGTCGCAGCGCTGCGCGTGAGTTGCTGGCCACCCTGGACAAGGCCGCGTGCGCCGTGGACATGCAGTTGCAAACACCGTTCGGCGCCGTTGCCTTGCGCGAATGGGCCGGTGATTCCAAGCGTGTGTTGCTGAAAACCGTCAGCGGCGCGCATCTCGTCCTTGACCCCTGGCAGGCCGTGGCATGAGCAGCCTGCTGGTGTTTCCGGGGCAGGGCGCCCAGCGACCCGGGATGCTTCAGGGCATTGCCGCCGAGGTACTGGAGCAGGCCAGCGATGTGCTGGGTGAAGATGCGCGTCAGCTCGATTCCGTGCAGGCTTTGGCCTCGACCCGTGCGGTTCAGTTGTGCCTGTTGATCGCCGGTGTCGCCCACGCGCGCTTGTTGCAACACACACCGGACTATGTCGCGGGCCTGTCCATCGGCGCCTATCCCGCCGCTGTGATCGCGGGTGCTCTGGACTTCGCTGATGCACTCAAGCTGGTCAGCCTGCGCGGCGAATTGATGCAGAACGCTTATCCACAGGGCTTTGGCATGACCGCGATCATCGGTGTGGAATTATCCACAGTGGAAAAACTGCTGACCGAGATCCACAGCCCTGAAACCCCGGTGTACCTGGCCAATATCAATGCCGACAACCAGAGCGTGATCGCCGGCAGCGACGAGGCCATGCAGCGTGTGGCCCAGCGCATCAAGGGCAATGGCGTCGCCAGGCGCCTGGCGGTCAGCGTGCCGTCCCATTGCGCGCTGCTGGAGCAACCGGCCCAGGTGCTGGCGCAGGCCTTTGTGCCGCTCAAGGCGCCGCGCATCACCTACCTGAGCAGCACCCGCGCGCGGCCGGTCCACCAACCTGAGCCGTTGCGCGACGACCTTGCGTTCAACATGTGCCGCATCGTCGATTGGCGCGGCACCGTGCAAAGCGCCTATGAGCGCGGCGTGCGCCTGCAAATCGAACTGCCTCCGGGGGCCGTGCTCACCGGCCTGTCGCGCCGGGTGTTCGAGCAAGGCACGGTCATCGCCTGCGAAGGCGCGCGCCTGGACACCTTGCAGGCCCTGTTGCAAGAGGAGGGGCGCCGCCACCGATAAAGCACCACCCAAGGCTTTCGAAGCACAACAACAACAATTTCGATCGAGCACTTTGAGGACAACGACAATGATTATTTACGGTGTGGCATTGCTGGCGATCTGCACGCTCGCGGGCGTGATCATGGGCGATTTGCTGGGCGTGTTGCTCGGCGTCAAATCCAACGTCGGCGGAGTGGGCATCGCGATGATCCTGCTGATCTGCGCCCGGCTGTGGATGCACAAGCGCGGCGGCATGACCAAGGACTGCGAAATGGGCGTCGGATTCTGGGGCGCCATGTACATTCCCGTGGTGGTGGCGATGGCGGCGCAACAGAACGTGGTGACCGCCTTGCACGGCGGGCCGGTGGCGGTGCTGGCGGCCATCGGATCAGTGGTGGTGTGCGGTTGCACCATTGCGCTGATCAGCCGGACTCACAAGGGCGAACCCTTGCCTGATGAGGAACCGCTGAGCACCCCGGCACCTGTCGCAGGGGGCCGCTGATATGTGGGATCTCATCGAGAAGGGCCTGGAACACAATGGTTTGATCACTGCTTTTGCCTTCGTCGGCGTGGTGATGTGGATTTCGGTGGTGCTGTCCAAGCGCCTTACCTTCGGACGCATTCATGGCTCGGCGATTGCCATCGTCATCGGCCTGATCCTGGCCTGGGTCGGCGGCACGCTGACCGGCGGGCAAAAGGGCCTGGCCGACATGGCACTGTTCTCCGGCATCGGTCTGATGGGCGGCGCGATGCTGCGAGACTTCGCCATCGTCGCCACGGCGTTCGAGGTGCAAGCCACCGAGGCGCGCAAGGCCGGGATGATCGGCGTGATCGCGCTGCTGCTGGGCACCGTGCTGCCCTTTATCGTCGGCGCGAGCATGGCCTGGGCGTTCGGCTACCGCGATGCGATCAGCATGACCACCATTGGCGCCGGTGCCGTGACCTACATCGTCGGCCCGGTGACCGGTGCGGCGATTGGCGCGACGTCGGATGTGATGGCGCTGTCGATTGCCACGGGCTTGATCAAGGCGATTCTGGTGATGGTCGGCACGCCCGTGGCGGCGCGCTGGATGGGCCTGGACAACCCGCGTTCGGCGATGGTGTTCGGCGGGCTGGCCGGTACCGTCAGTGGTGTGACCGCAGGGCTCGCGGCGACGGACCGGCGGTTGGTGCCCTACGGCGCACTGACAGCGACCTTCCATACCGGGCTTGGCTGCCTGCTCGGGCCTTCGGTGCTGTACTTCATCGTGCGTGGCCTCGTCGGCTAACCCCCGATCCAGCGTTGTCTGGCCTGGCGTCTTCGCGGGCAAGCCCGCTCCCACATTTGATCGGGTTTGCATTTGGAATGCAGTCAAAATGTGGGAGCTGGCTTGCCTGCGATGGCGATTTTGATGGCGTCATCGTCGGCAAGCCGGGCTCCTACAAGGGACGGTCAAGATTGACGGTTGGCATACATGCGGCACTCCGCCAACAACGCCAGCAAATTCGGGTCACGCTCCTTGGCCTTCAGAAAGACCACGCCGATATGCTGCTGCAACCGATACCGGGGTTGCAGCGGTATCAGCTTCACGCGGTTTTCGTACACCGCCGCGATCCTGCCCGGCAGCAACGCATACCCCACGCCTGAACTGACCATGCTCAGCAGCGTGAAAATATCGTTCACCTGCATCGCCACTTTCGGCTCGAACCCGGCCTGCTTGAACACGCGATTGCCGTCCTGGTGCGTGGCGAAGCCCTGGGTGAGGGTGATGAAGGTGGCGTCGCGCACGTCGGCGAGGTCGATCTGCTGCTCGCGGTCGAAGGGCGAATCGGCCGGAGTGGCCAGGAAGATGTCGTCGGAAAACAGCGCGATCTGTTCGCAGTCGGGGTCGTTGGCGTGTTCGTCCAAAGAGATGAGGATCGCGTCCACCTCCATGTTCTTGAGCTTGTAGAGCAGGTCGAAGTTGGAGCCCAGGATCAGGTCGATATTGAGTTCGCTGCGGCGCAGCTTCAGGCCCATGATCAACTGCGGCACGGTCTTGACCGTCAGCGAATACAGCGAGCCCAGCTTGAAGCGCTCGGCGGAGAACCCGGCGGCTTCGCGGGTGAGGCGCACGCTGTCGACCACGTCGCTCACCAGTTTCTGCGCGCGCTCTTCCAGCACATAGGCGCTTTCCAGCGGGGTGAGGTTGCGCCCTTCGTGTTTGAACAACGGGCAGCGCAGGGCGTTTTCCAGGGAGTGGATGGCGCGGTGCACGCTGACGTTGCTGGTCTGCAACTCGGCAGCGGCACGGGCCAGGTTGCCGGTGCGCATGAACGCCAGGAAGATTTCCAGCTTCTTGAGGGTGAACTCTTCGTCGATCAGCATGGCGGTCACTCTTGTTCGAATGCCGTCGATTGTGCCCCTAAAACCAGCTCGCTCCCAGCCATGAACTGCACAGGCCGAGCGCCACGCCGAAGACGATCAGCCAAATCGCATTCAGCCGCGTGTAATAGACCACGGCGGCGCTGGCGAGGGTCAGCACCAGGCTGGTGGCATTGTTTTCCAGGCTGTTCATCAGAATGTAGGTGGAGGCCAGGATCAGCCCGATGGAGATGGGCAGCAGGCTGCGCTTGACCCGTTGCACCCACGGCGTGCGGGTGTGTTTTTCCAGCCAGCCGGCACCCACATAGGCCAGCACCGAACACGGCACCAGTTTGCCCAGCAAGGCCACCAGCGCGCCCGGCAGGCCCGCCGCTTGCTGGCCGATAAACACCAGGAACATGCCGTTGGGGCCGGGCAGCGCCTGGGACAGAGCAAAGAACGCGACGAATTGCGCGTCGGTGATCCAGTGCATATCGACGACGGTGTAGCGGTGGATATCGCCGATGGCCACGGTGTTGCCGCCAATCGACATCAGCGACCAGAGTGCGCATTGGACCATCAGGTGCAGGAGGACGGTTTGCATCAGCTGACCACCGGCTTGGATTCGATGAAGCTCAGGGCCAGGGAACTGGGGATGCAGACCAGCAGTACCACCCACAGCGGCAGCACCAGGACCGCCATCAACACGAACGTCAGCAAGAACGCGCTGTAGTTGGCGAGGTTGCGGGGCATGGCCTTGAGCAGGCGCAGGGTGGTGCCGAGCATCAGGCCGGTGGCAATCGGCATCACGGCACCGAAGATCTGTTGCACCACGTCATGGCTCCACCATTTGGCGTAGGCGAAGCCGGCGAGTACGGTGATCAGCGAGGGGAACAGGTACAGCCCGCACACGGTCACAACCGCACCCGGCAAGCCATGCAGGCGCCGACCGAAGATGATGCCGACGTTGGCGATATTCGGGCCGGGGAAGAACTGGCCGGTGGTCAGCAGCTCATTGAAGCCCTGTTCGCTGACCCACTGCCTACGGTCGACCATCATCTGCCGTGCCCAGGGCATCACGCCGCCAAAGCCGAACAGGCCGACCATGGCGAAGTTGTAAAACAATTGCCATAGGCTGGGGTGAGGTGCGTCGGGTTCAAGCTCGGGCATGGCGATTACCAATGGGGTGCTTTTATGTGGGAGCTGGCTTGCCTGCGATAGCGGTCTATCAGTGGGTAGAGTGTTGAGTGTCAGGCCCTCATCGCAGGCAAGCCAGCTCCCACAGGATGGGGTGAATCATCCGATGGGCTGGGGTACTTGGGCAAATGAAGAACGGGTGTTACCTGAAAGTCAGTGTCTGACGTCAGAATGCTCAAGGTGATAACGGTTATTCGAGGTGAGTGACACATGTATCACGGGGAACGATTCAACGCCTGGAGCCATTTGTTCGGGGCGGTCGCGGCCTTTGTCGGCGCGGTGTGGATGTTGGTGGTGGCAAGTTTCGACGGCAGCCCCTGGAAGATCGTCAGCGTAGCGATTTATGGCTTTACGCTGTTGGTGCTGTACAGCGTGTCGACCGTTTACCACAGTGTGCGCGGGCGACGTAAAACGATCATGCAGAAGGTGGATCACTTTTCGATCTACCTGTTGATCGCCGGCAGTTACACGCCATTCTGCCTGGTGACATTGAGAGGGCCGTGGGGCTGGACGCTCTTCGGCATCGTGTGGGGGCTGGCGGTGATCGGCATTTTGCAGGAGATCAAGCCGCGTTCCGAAGCCCGCATCCTGTCAATTGTGATCTACGCGGTAATGGGCTGGATCGTGCTGGTGGCGGTCAAGCCGCTGATCAACGCGCTCGGCACGGCGGGTTTTACCTGGCTGGCGCTGGGTGGGGTGTTGTACACCGTCGGCATTATTTTCTTCGCCCTGGAGCATCGCTTGCGGCACTCCCATGGGATCTGGCACCTGTTCGTTATCGGCGGCAGCCTGCTGCATTTTGTGGCGGTGATGCATTACGTGCTCTGACCCACACGACAAATCCAAATGTGGGAGCGGGCTTGCCCGCGAATGCGGTGGATCAGCCAATACCTACTTCACTGACACACTGCATTCGCGAGCAAGCCCGCTCCCACATTGGAGCTTCATCGGTTTCAAGAGTGGTGTTCTTACAAGCGTTTCAGCAGGTCCTGGGCGCGGTGGCCGAAGATCTTCAGCAGCTTGGCCAACATATGCGGCGGCGGTTCATCGGCGCGGGTCAGTGCATAGAGCGTGATCGGCAGTGGCGGGGTGAGGGGGCGGATGCACGTGGTGACGGTCGAGGCGCCGAGGGCGGTGAATGGGTCGATCACCGTGAGGCCTGCGCCGGACTCCACCATGGCACGGGCCAGGGAATAGGTCTGCACGGCAATCGTCACCCGGGGCGGCGGCTCGACGTTTTCCAGGTAGCTGTCGAGTTTCGCGGCCAACGGGTCGGCGCTGGAAAGCCCGATCAAGGAAGTGCCCGCCAGGTCGGCCAGGGGCAGTGGCTGGCTGATTTCAGCGTCGGGCCAGTAACCCTTCGACGCCAACGCCACCAGCACACCGTTGGCCAGCACTTGGGTAGTCAGCCCTGGGTGGCCGGAAAAATTCAGCGTCAGGGCCAGGTCGATCTCGCGCATCAACAGCTTCTGCACCAGCTCGCGGCTATGGTCGCTGGACAGCTCGCAGGCCATATCCGGGTAATCGCGCTTCCACTCCAGGATCGCCGGCGGCAGCAGGGACAGGGCCAGCGCGGGGATGGCGCCGATGCGCACACTCTGGCCCGGTGCACGGCGCAGGCTCTTGGCCAGACGCCGCACGCCTTGCAGGCTCTCGCTGACTTTCTCGACTTCGCTTTCCAGGGCCAGAGCTTCCGGGGTGGGCTGCAATTTGCCACGTACCCGCAGAAACAGCGGAAAGCCCAACTGCAACTCGGCGTGCTGCAACACCTTGGTCACCGCCGGTTGCGACACATGCAGCAACTGCGCGGCGGCGCTGACGGAGCCGGTCTGGCGGATGGCCTGGAAGATCTCGATATGACGCAAGCGCATGGCAAGTCCATAACCTTTGTTTATAGGAGGGCCATCTTTATTGATTGTCGCGCGCCTGTCACCTGACCCTACGCTTGAGTCCTCTTATTTCAAAGGCTGGGGGCTGGGATGGCCGGGCAGGTTTGTATCATCGGGGGTGGGGTCATCGGCTTGGCCAGTGCGTACGCGCTGGTGCGTGCCGGCCATGAGGTCACGGTGATCGAGGCGCGCGGGTCGCTGGGCAGCGAAACCAGTTTTGCCAACGGTGGGCAATTGTCCTATCGCTACGTGGCACCGTTGGCGGACGCCGGCGTGCCCTGGCAGGCCGTGGGCTGGTTGCTGCGCGGCGACTCGCCGCTCAAGCTGCGTCCACGCCTCGACCCTCGGCAATGGCGCTGGATGGCCGCGTTTCTTGGCGCCTGCCGGGGTTCGGTGAACCAGCGCAATGCCGCTCATTTGCTGCGCCTGGCGGCGTTGAGCCAGGCCACGTTGCAGCAATGGCGCGATAACGATCATCTGGATGGCTTCGACTGGCGACGCAACGGCAAGTTGGTGACGTTCCGTAATGCCGGCTCTTTTGAACATGCCCGCAGCAAAGTCACCGATATCCTGCAGCAGCAGGTGTTGTCGGCGACCGATTGCGCGCGACTGGAGCCGGCGCTGGCGGGTGGCGGGTTCGTCGGCGGCATCTATACACCCAATGAAGAAGTGGCCGATTGTCATGCCTTTTGCCAGCGCTTGGCGGCCCGGCTTGAAGCCTCGGGGCGTTGCCGGTTTTTGCTGGGGCGCAAGGTCACCGGCATTCGCGAGGCACGTGGTGCGGTGCAGGCGGTCGAGCTGGGTGATGAGGTGATGCCGGTCGAGCACCTGGTGCTGGCCGCCGGGTATCGCAGTGCCGAGCTGGGCCTGCGGGTGCCGCTGTATCCGCTCAAGGGCTACAGCCTGAGCGTGCCGCTTGGCCCGCAGCATCAGGCGCCGAACGTGAGCATCACCGACTACGACCGCAAGATCGTCTATGCGCGCATCGGCGAACAACTGCGGGTGGCGGCCATGGTGGATATCGTCGGTTTCGACGCCAGCCTCGACCCCAAGCGCCTGGCGCTGATCAAGCGTCAGGCACGGGAGACGTTTCCCCTGGCCGGCGACTACTCCCGCGCGGTGGAATGGGCCGGCATGCGTCCGGCCACCCCGACCGGTGTGCCGCTGATCGGCGCCAGTCCCACGCGCAACCTGTGGTTGAACCTGGGCCATGGCGCCCTCGGCTTCACCCTGGCCTGCGGTAGCGGCCAACTGCTGGCCGAATTGATCGGCCAGCGCACTCCTTCCATTGACCTGCAGGGCCTGACGCCCCGCGCCGCCTGAGGATCCACCCATGACCATCGAACGACTCAGCAGCAACGAACGACTTTCCGGTGCCGTGACCTTCAAGGACCTGGTGTTCCTCTCGGGCCAGGTGCCGGACGATGGTCAGGATGTGGCGACCCAGACCCGGGAAGTGCTGGCCAAGATCGACGCGTTGCTGGCCCAAGCCGGCAGCGACAAGGACCACCTGCTCAACGCGACGATTTACCTGAAAGACATCGGCGAGGGTTTCGCGCCGATGAACGCGGTGTGGTCGGCCTGGCTGTCGCCGGGCTGCGCGCCGACGCGGACCACCCTGCAAGCGCAACTGGCGCGCCCGAGCGTGCTGGTGGAAATCAGCGTGATTGCTGTGCGCGCATAACGTCAAAAACACGGAGCATAACAATGAAAAAAATCCTGTTGTCGGCCTGCACCCTGGGGCTGTTGTGGGGGGCTCAGGCCCAGGCCAATCCGGCGCCGCTGGAGGGTACGCTGGGCAAAATCGCCGGCGCCCAGTCCATCACCCTGGGGTATCGCGATGCTTCGGTGCCGTTTTCCTACGTGGGGGATCACAGCGGCAAGCCCATGGGTTACTCGGTGGAGCTGGCGAACAAGATCGTCGAGCGCATCCAGCAGAAAACCGGGGTGGCCAAGCTCAATGTGAAATACAACCTGGTGACCTCCCAGACGCGTATCCCGTTGGTGCAGAACGGCACGGTCGACCTGGAATGCGGCTCCACCGGCGTGACCGCCGAGCGGCAGAAGCAGGTGGCGTTCTCCTACGGGTTTATCTATGTGAAGGGGCAGTTGCTGACGGCGAAGGACAGTGGCATCCAGGGCTTTGGCGACCTTGGCGGCAAGAATGTGGTGACCACGGCGGGGACCACCAACGAGCGTTTCCTCAAGAGTTACAACGCCGAGCACAAGGCCAATATGTTCGTGATCAGCGCCAAGGACCATGGCGAAGCGTTCAAGATGCTGGAGACGGGCCGCGCAGCGGCGTTCTATATGGATGACGCATTGCTTTACGGCGAGCGCGCCAAGGCCCGCGACCCGCACCACTGGGTGGTGGTGGGCAAAGAGCAGTCCCGGGAAATCTACAGCTGCATGGTACGCAAGGACGATCCGCAGTTTCTGGCGGTGGTCAACGAGACGTTGGCAGACCTGTATCGCAGCGGGGAAATCAACGGGATTTATCAGCGCTGGTTCGAACAGCCGATTCCACCCAAAGGGCTGAACCTGGAGTTCCCGATGACCGCTGAGCTGAAGGCGATCATTGCCAGGCCGGTGAGTGATCCGGTGGAATAAAGAAGTGATAACCCAATCCCCCTGTGGGAGCTGGCAAGCCAGCTCCCACAGGGGGATTGGGTTTGCAAAGGGTCTGGGTCAGAAATCGCCCCACAGTTGTTGAGCGACTGCTAGCGCCACCACCGGCGCGGTTTCGGTACGCAGCACCCGTGGCCCCAGGCGCGCGGCGTGGTAGCCGGCGGCTTGGGCGATCTGGACTTCGTTGTCGGTCAATCCACCTTCAGGCCCGATAAGGAAGGCCAGGCTTGCTGGCTTGGCATGGCTGACCAGCGGCTCGGCCACCGGGTGCAGCACCAGTTTCAGGTCCGCCTCGGTTTGCTTCAGCCACTCGGCCAGCAGCAGCGGTGGGTGAATCACCGGCACGGTCGAGCGTCCGCATTGTTCGCAGGCGCTGATCGCCACCTGGCGCCAGTGCAGCAGGCGTTTGTCGGCGCGTTCGTCCTTGAGGCGTACCTCGCAGCGGTCGCTGAAAATCGGCGTGATGACGTTGACCCCAAGCTCCGTGGCTTTCTGAATCGCCCAGTCCATGCGTTCGCCCCGGGACAGGCCCTGGCCGAGGTGAATGTGCAGGGGCGATTCGACCTGGCCCTGAAAGCGTTCAGTGAGCTGCACGCTGACGCGTTTTTTGCCGACCTCCAGCAGGTTGCCCAAAAACTCCTGGCCGGAGCCGTCGAACAGTTGCACGGCATCGCCTTCGCCCATGCGCAGCACACGGCTGATGTAGTGCGCCTGGGCTTCGGGCAGTTCGTGCTCGCCGAGGCTCAGCGGGGTGTCGGTGAAAAAACGGGACAGTCTCATTTCTGTTCTCTGGAAAATGGTGTGCAGAGCGGACGCGGAGCGTCCAGGGATGCATTCCCACGCAGAGCGTGGGAACGATCACTCAGCCGGGGTCGCGGAAATCGGGGTGGAAATTGTCTGGCACGGCGACGCTGACCTTGCTGTTGGTGGCAATGTCGATGCCTTCGCTGGCGACTTCGGCGAGGAAGTCGATCTGCTCCGGGGTGATCACATAAGGCGGCAGGAAATACACCACGCTGCCCAGCGGTCGCAACAGTGCACCGCGTTCCAGGGCGTGTTCGAACACCTTCAGACCACGACGTTCCTGCCAGGGGTAGGCGGTCTTGGTGGCTTTGTCCTGCACCATTTCGATGGCCAGTACCATGCCGGTCTGACGCACCTCCGACACGTGCGGATGGTCCACCAGGTGCGCGGTGGCGGTGGCCATGCGCTGGGCCAGGGCCTTGTTGTTTTCGATGACGTTGTCTTCTTCGAAGATATCCAGGGTCGCCAGCGCCGCCGCACACGCCAGCGGGTTGCCGGTGTAGCTGTGGGAGTGCAGGAACGCGCGCAGGGTGGGGTAGTCGTCGTAGAAGGCGTCGTATACGTCGTCGGTGGTGATCACGGCGGCCAGCGGCAGGTAGCCGCCGGTCAGGGCCTTGGACAGGCACAGGAAGTCCGGACGGATACCGGCCTGTTCGCAGGCGAACATGCTGCCGGTGCGGCCGAAACCCACGGCGATTTCATCGTGAATCAGGTGCACGCCGTAGCGGTCGCAGGCTTCGCGCAGCAGCTTGAGGTACACCGGGTGGTACATGCGCATGCCACCGGCGCCCTGGATCAGCGGCTCGATGATGACGGCGGCGAGGGTGTCGTGATGGTCCGCCAGGGTTTGCTCCATGGCCTGGAACATATGGCGCGAGTGTTCTTCCCAGCTCATGCCTTCGGGGCGCAGGTAGCAATCCGGGCTCGGCACTTTGATCGTGTCGAGCAGCAGCGCCTTGTAGGTTTCGGTAAACAGCGGCACGTCGCCTACCGACATCGCGGCGATGGTTTCGCCGTGGTAGCTGTTGGTCAGGGTCACGAAGCGCTTTTTGTTCGGCAGGCCACGGTTGAGCCAGTAGTGGAAGCTCATCTTCAGCGCGACTTCGATGCATGACGAACCGTTGTCCGCATAGAAGCAGCGCGTCAGGCCCGCGGGCGTCATCTTCACCAGGCGCTCGGACAGTTCGATCACCGGCTGATGGCTGAAACCGGCGAGGATCACGTGCTCCAACTGATCGACCTGGTCTTTGATGCGCTGGTTGATGCGCGGGTTGGCGTGGCCGAACACATTCACCCACCAGGAACTGACGGCGTCGAGGTAGCGCTTGCCTTCGAAGTCTTCGAGCCACACGCCTTCACCGCGCTTGATCGGAACCAGCGGCAATTGCTGGTGGTCTTTCATCTGGGTGCAGGGATGCCACAGCACCGCGAGGTCGCGTTGCATCCACTGGTTGTTCAAGCCCATCGGTTCTCTCCTCGAAGCGGTCCTGCGCCGGACGCAGGTGAAACAATCGCGCAAGCCTATGCAATGGTGGCCCTTGTCACAACCCATTGTGGGCAATTGGCGGTAAACACAGGACGGTCTGTCACGTTTCTCAGGAATAGTCCTTAATCCTTCGTTAACTTACTGTGCATACGCTCTTGATCATATTTCTCGATATTTCAAAGCAAAAAATTGCGCTTTAATTCGATAGGTAAATCGCTAGTCTTGGGCACAGCTCTTACGGGATTTGGGACATGCAGCTACGTAATACATCGGCACGCTACGGTTGGGTCAGCATGGTTTTGCACTGGGGCGTGGCCCTGGTGGTGTTCGGTCTCTTTGCCCTGGGCTTGTGGATGGTCGGCCTCGACTACTACGACGCATGGCGCAAAGACGCACCGGATCTGCACAGGAGCATCGGCATCACGCTGTTTGCGGTGATGCTGGTGCGTATCGTCTGGCGGCTGGTCAGCCCACCACCGCCACCGTTGGCCAGCTACAGCCGCCTGACCCGTATCGGCGCTGCGTTCGGCCACGCGTTCCTGTATGTGGGGCTGTTTGCCGTGATGATTGCCGGTTACCTGATTTCCACCGCAGACGGTGTCGGTATCTCGGTGTTTGGTTTGTTCGATGTGCCTGCGCTGGTATCCGGACTGCCGGACCAGGCAGACAACGCCGGCCTGGTGCATCTGTACCTGGCCTGGGTGTTGGTGGTCTTTGCCGGCTTGCACGGCGTGGCTGCGTTGAAACACCACTTTATCGATCGTGATGCGACCCTGACGCGAATGCTGGGGCGCAAAGCCTGATGTTCAACCTCGACTCACAAGGAATAGAAAGTATGTTGAAAAAGACTCTCGCCGCTCTGGCAATCGGTTCTGCTCTGCTGTCCGCCGGTTCGGCGATGGCGGCTGACTACAAGATCGACAAGGAAGGCCAGCACGCCTTCATCGACTGGAAAATCAGCCACCTGGGCTACAGCTTCATTCACGGTACCTTCAAGGATTGGGACGGCTCGTTCAGCTGGGACAAGGCCAAGCCTGAAGCCAGCAAAATCGAAGTCGACGTGAAAACCGCCAGCCTGTGGTCCAACCACGCCGAGCGTGACAAGCACGTTGCCAGCAAGGACTTCCTGGACGTGGCCAAGTTTGCCGACGCCAAGTTCGTCTCGACTGCGGTCAAGCCTACCGGTGAGAAAACCGCTGACGTGACCGGCGACCTGACCTTCCACGGCGTGACCAAGCCTGTGACCTTCAAGGCCACCTTCAACGGTGAAGGCAAGGATCCATGGGGTGGCGAACGTGCTGGCTTCAACGCCACCACCACGCTGAACCTGAACGACTTCGGCATCAAAGGCCCAGGCCCGTCTTCGCAGACCGTGGACCTGGACATCTCGCTGGAAGGCGTAAAAGCGAAGTAATTTTCGCGGCGCATAAAAAAACCGGATCGCGCGATCCGGTTTTTTTATGCTTGCCAAGTCCATACAGTCATTGAGCTGGCAATGGTGCTCTGTATCTAGCCCATGAAACTAGCGGTTGCGAGTCAGCAGCGCTGGTTTCTCACCACGAGGACGGGTTGGCAGTTGGTCCAACTGCTCCGGTGTCGGGAAGCGGTCGGCTTTCGACTCCTTGTGGATGATCTTGGGGGCCGGGCCGCCGCGCGGGTTCTGCACGGCCGGTTCCGAGGAGCGAGCGTCGTCACGGGACGGGCGACGGTTGCGCGAGTCTTCGCGACGCCCCTGGCCGTCACGTGGTGCGCCATTACGCGGGCCGTTGCGCTTGGCCGGTGCGGTGCCGGTGGTGCTGCCGTTGCTGTTGCGCGGGCTGTTGTTCTGGCGACCACCCTGTGGCTGACCGCTACGAGGTGCGCCGGCACCCTGGGCTTGCCCGCCTGGACGACGGCCGCGGCCCGGGGCCGGTTTGGCCTGGGGCACGTAGTCGACGCGGTTGCCGAAGTTATCGATATCGTCGTCGAGGAACTCATCCGGAGCGCGGTCGGCTGCCGCGCGGGGCGGCTGGCTCGGCTGACGCTGTTCGCGGGCCGGGGTGCCTTCGCGAGGCTTCTGTTCACGGGCAGGGCGCTCGCCACGGCTGTTGCTGGCGGACTTTTCCTTGCCTTTGTCCTTGCCCTTGTCGCGACGACCACCGCCACCGCCGCCACCGTTCGGGCCATCGCCCTTCGGACCGCGAGCGTTGCGCGGGTTGCGTACGTCCGGACGTTCGCGGGCTTCGGGCTTCTCGGCCTCCACGGCGCTGGCATCGAAGCCCATCAGGTCGCCATCGGCGATTTTCTGCTTGGTCATGCGCTCGATGCTTTTCAGCAGTTTTTCTTCGTCCGGCGCCACCAGGGAGATGGCCTCACCGGTGCGCCCCGCACGGCCGGTACGGCCAATACGGTGCACGTAGTCTTCGTCGACGTTGGGCAACTCGAAGTTGACCACGTGTGGCAACTGGTCGATATCCAGGCCGCGGGCGGCGATATCGGTCGCCACCAGGATGCGCACGGTGTTGGCCTTGAAGTCGGCCAGTGCCTTGGTGCGCGCGTTCTGGCTCTTGTTGCCGTGGATGGCGACGGCAGGCAGGCCGTGCTTGTCCAGGTACTCGGCCAGACGGTTGGCACCGTGCTTGGTACGGGTGAACACCAGGACCTGTTCCCACGCACCGGCGGTGATCAGGTGGGCCAGCAGTGCACGCTTGTGGCTGGCAGCCAGGCGGAACACGCGTTGCTCGATACGCTCGACCGTGGTGTTCGGCGGCGTGACTTCGATGCGTTCCGGGTTATGCAGCAGCTTACCGGCCAGGGCGGTGATATCGGCGGAGAACGTCGCCGAAAACAGCAGGTTCTGGCGTTTGGCCGGCAGGCGGGCGAGGACTTTTTTCACGTCATGGACAAAGCCCATGTCGAGCATGCGGTCGGCTTCGTCCAGCACGAGGATTTCCACGTGGGACAGATCGACGCTGCCCTGGCCGCACAGGTCGAGCAGGCGGCCCGGGCAGGCCACCAGTACGTCCACGCCACGGGACATGGCCTGAACCTGCGGGTTCATGCCGACGCCGCCGAAGATGCAGGCGCTGACGAACTTCAGGTCGCGGGCGTACAGCTTGAAGCTGTCATGCACTTGGGCGGCGAGTTCGCGGGTAGGGGTCAGGACCAGTACGCGCGGTTGGCGCGGGCCGTGACGCTGGGATTTGTCCGGGTGACCGTTGGGGAACAACCGCTCCAGAATCGGGAGGGCGAAACCGCCGGTTTTACCAGTACCTGTCTGAGCCGCAACCATCAGGTCGCGACCTTGCAACACGGCGGGAATGGCCCGCTGTTGCACCGGAGTAGGCTCGGTATAGCCCGCTGCCTCGATGGCGCGGACTAAAGCCTCGGAGAGACCGAGGGAAGCAAAGGACATGAGTAATCCTGTTTTAGTTAGGGCTTGGCCCAGAGGGATAATCTTGCCGGGCGTGAATGGCGCTTGAAGGAGCGCAATCCCGTCCGGTCCTGCTGTGTCTGGCGGGCACTCCACCGGCTCGCGCGGGCCGCAAAGCTGCGCAGTAGCGGGGTTGGGTGCCTTTTTCAGGACCTCAGCGGCCGGGCGTAAGCCTGGCGGAAAGGCCGGAGTATAACAGAGCAATCACGGTGCGCTGTGTTCCTGCTGCTCAACGGTGCGTTCCGAGGCCATATTGGCCTGGATTCCTCCATATTTGGCGCTCAGGGCGGCGTAGGCCGGTTCTTGCTTGAAACGCTTGAGTTCGGCGGCGAAGCGCTGCACCAGCAAGTCCATGCCCGCGCCACGGCGTACGGCGAGGAACTGCTGCTGGCGGCTGATCACGGCCGTTGCCTGGCTGACTTTGCCCTCCAGGCCCAGCGTTTTGATCATGTGCTGCCCGACCCGACGGTCCGTGATCACCAGGTCGACGCGGCCCAGCAACAATTTGCCGAAATTGGCCTCATGGCTGGGCGCCGGTTCTCGGTTGAACAGGCCGGATTCGCTGAAGTCCGCGCCATACAAATAGCCCGGCGAGGTGCCGACGGTCAGGCCGCGCAGGTCATCGAGGGTTGCGGCGGGATGGGGCCGTTCGTTGGCGTAATACAGTACGAACTCCACTTCCGACAACGGTTCGCTGGGGTACAGCAGCAGGGCGTCGCGATCATGGCTGTGGAAAATATCCAGCGCGCCATCGGCGTGGCCCTGTTCCAGCATGGCCAGGCAGCGTTTCCAGGGCAGGAATTGCCATTGCACGTCGACCCCGAGGCGCTGGAACACGATCATCGTGGTTTCGTAATCCAGCCCTTGCCTGACCCCATTTTCTTCATACACATAGGGCGCCCAGGGCTCGGTGACAATGCGCAATTGCTCGCCCTGGGCGGCCAGGCTCAGGCAAGTGAAAAGGGCAGCGGTCGCAAGCTTCAGAATGACGGACATGCCGTGAGGTTACGACGCTCCCGCGCTAAAGAGAAGCTCTGGAACACGCCTCTGCGGGCCGCGCTATTTTGCCGGTGAGGTCATCAAGTGTTCGTAGATGGCGCGGCGCCGCTCACCCAGGATCAGGCGCACCACCGGGTTGGCGAACCAGTGTTCCAACTGATGAGCATCGATCGGGCGTTTCTGGCGTTCTTCCTGGTTCTGCCGGGCCTTGTCCCACCAAACCGGGCCGCAGGCCTGGTCGAATTCGTTCTCGTGCTCGTAGCAGCCGTAGAGAATCTCGCGGATGAATTGCTGTTGATGCTTGGGCAGCACCAGGGTGATCAGCTTGTACAGCTGGCGCTGCAAGCGGGGGGGACGCGGCAGATGGGCGGAAACCTGGCGTGTGTCGGCCAGGGCCAGGGCGCTGGTGGGGTTGGCCGCGTGCTTGGCGATCCAGGCCTTGACCTTGGCGCGAAACAATTGCTTGCGGCTCCAGTAGTGATGGATCAGGTCCGGGCACTCGCGCACATTGACTGTGCGGTAGGCGGCAATCGACAGGCAGAATTCTTCCAGGGTGTAGGCGCCCTGGGCATGGGGGAACAGTTCATCCATCAGTTCGATGGAGCGGTCGAGGATGTGAGCGTCCTGTTGAGTCAGGCCCATGACCCCGGAGTTGAGGGTCATCATGTCGTCATCGGCCACACCCATGTCCAGCAGGCGCTGATGCAGGGCGGTGTAGAGGATGCTTTCGTGGTTGTCGCCGTATCGCGTGTAGAACGCGTTGCACAGCAGGGTGCCAGGTTGCACGCGTTCGAACAGCGCCATGGGCGAGTGGTGGAAGAACGTGTCGGTGTCGATCAGCAAGGCCACCGGGGACTCTTCCAGCACGGTGCGCAACGCCACGTGTTTGGTACGGAAATGGTAGCCGTGGGGTTCGCTCCACTGCTTGCGGGTGGCCGCGTCCAGCGGGCGTACGCGCACGGGCAGCAGGCGATAGGGCTCGGGGTTGTCGCTGAATACCTGGATGTCCAGGGGGGCGTCCGGAGTGTCCTGCAAAAATGCCAGTGCGCTGGCGATGCTGAATACCGCCTCCTGGTGATAGGTCTCGGAGCCGAAGACCAGGTAAACCAGTTGCGGGCGCAAGGTAGGGGGCGCTGTATTCATGGACTGCAGGGTTCCGTAGGCATGTAAAACGACAAAGGCCCTCGTGCAACCGAGGGCCTTGGCACAGCCGGACAAGCGTTAGCGTGGCAGCTTTAGGTTGTTCCAGATGGCAAGGCTGGGTTCAGCCTGGTTCAGGGTATAGAAGTGCAACCCCGGGGCGCCACCTTGCAACAGCCGTTCGCACATTTCGCTGATGACCTGCTCGCCGAACGCCTGGATGCTTTTGACGTCGTCGCCGTAGGCTTCCAGTTGCTTGCGCACCCAGCGTGGGATCTCTGCGCCGCAGGCGTCGGAGAAGCGTGCGAGCTTGCTGTAGTTGGTGATCGGCATGATGCCCGGCACGATCGGGATGTTCACGCCCATCGCCCGTACGCGCTCGACGAAGTAGAAGTAGCTGTCGGCGTTGAAGAAGTACTGGGTGATCGCGCTGTCGGCGCCGGCATTGGCCTTGCGCACGAAATTCTGCAAATCGTCTTCGAAGTTGCGCGCCTGGGGGTGCATCTCCGGATAAGCCGCGACTTCGATATGGAAGTGCTCGCCGCTTTCTTCACGGATGAAACTTACCAGGTCATTGGCGTAGCGCAGCTCACCGCTGGCCATGCCCATGCCGGAGGGCAGGTCGCCACGCAGGGCGACGATGCGCTTGATGCCGGCGGCCTTGTATTGGGTCAGCAGGCCGCGCAGGTCGGCCTTGCTGTCGCCCACGCACGACAAGTGCGGAGCGGCGGGAACTTTGACTTCGCTTTCCAGCTGCAACACGGTGTTGATCGTGCGATCACGGGTCGAACCGCCGGCGCCGTAGGTGCAGGAAAAGAAGTCGGGGGTGTAGCTGGCCAGTTGCTTGGCAACGGCCATCAGTTTTTCATGCCCAGCCTCGGTCTTGGTCGGGAAAAACTCGAAGCTGTAGCGACGGTCTTGGGACATGGTAATACCCTTGGAAACTCAAAGCTGGAAGGCTTGCGCTGTCAATGTGGGAGCGGGCTTGCCCGCGAATGCGGTGGGTCAGTTGATAACGCTGTCGACTGAAACGCCTCAGTCGCGAGCAAGCCCGCTCCCACACAAGCCCGCCTCCACAAGGAGGGCGGGCAGCAGGCATATCAGTAGCGGTAAGCGTGCGGCTTGAACGGACCTTCAACGCTCACGCCGATGTAGTCGGCCTGGGTCTTGGTCAGTTGAGTCACGACGCCGCCGAAGCCGCGGACCATTTCCAGGGCCACTTCTTCGTCGAGTTTCTTCGGCAGGACTTCCACGGTCAGGCGCTCGGCTTTCTGGGCGGGCGACAGGTCGGCGTACTTCTGTTCGAACAGGAAGATCTGCGCCAGAACCTGGTTGGCGAACGAGCCGTCCATGATGCGGCTTGGGTGGCCGGTGGCGTTGCCCAGGTTAACCAGGCGGCCTTCGGCCAGCAGGATCAGGTAGTCGTCGTTCTGCGGGTCGAAATCGCCATGGCCGGTGCGGTGAACCTTGTGCACCTGTGGCTTCACTTCTTCCCATGCCCAGTTCTTGCGCATGAAAGCGGTGTCGATCTCGTTGTCGAAGTGACCGATGTTGCATACCACGGCGCGTTTTTTCAGGGCCTTGAGCATGTTGGCATCGCAGACGTTGACGTTACCGGTGGTGGTGACGATCAGGTCGATCTTGCCCAGCAGGGCCTTGTCGATGCTCGCTGCGGTGCCGTCGTTCTGACCGTTGATGAACGGCGAAGCCACTTCGAAACCGTCCATGCAGGCTTGCATGGCGCAGATCGGGTCGACTTCGGAGACCTTCACGATCATGCCTTCCTGACGCAGGGACTGGGCCGAGCCCTTGCCCACGTCGCCGTAGCCGATCACCAGGGCTTGCTTGCCCGACAGCAGGTGGTCGGTACCGCGCTTGATGGCATCGTTCAGGCTGTGACGGCAGCCGTACTTGTTGTCGT
This sequence comes from Pseudomonas sp. SDO524_S393, assembly GCF_054071875.1. NCBI lineage: Bacteria > Pseudomonadati > Pseudomonadota > Gammaproteobacteria > Pseudomonadales > Pseudomonadaceae > Pseudomonas > Pseudomonas sp. SDO524_S393. The sequence goes on from NZ_JBSVVZ010000030.1 coordinate 62,655, forward strand.
TCTTGCTCTTGGTCACCGAGTCGTTGACGTTGATGGCCGGGATTTTCAGCTCGCCCTTGGCCAGCATGTCCAGCAGACGATGCACGCCGGTGGTGGTTTCTTCGGTCACGCCGTGGACGCGGTCGAGGATCTGCGGGTATTTCTTGTGCAGCAGCTCGGTCAGGTCACCGCCGTCGTCGAGGATCATGTTGGCGTCCCATGGCTTGCCATCCTTGAGGATGGTCTGCTCCAGGCACCACTCGTACTCTTGCTCGGTCTCGCCTTTCCAGGCGAATACCGGGATACCGGCGGCGGCGATAGCAGCAGCGGCCTGGTCTTGAGTCGAGAAGATGTTGCACGACGACCAGCGCACTTCGGCACCCAGGGCAACCAGGGTTTCGATCAGCACGGCAGTCTGAATGGTCATGTGGATGCAGCCGAGGATCTTGGCGCCTTTGAGCGGCTGCTCGGCGGCGTATTTGCGACGCAGGCCCATCAGGGCAGGCATTTCGGATTCGGCGATAAAGGTTTCGCGACGGCCCCAGGCAGCGAGGGACATGTCGGCGACTTTGTAGTCGTTGAAATCTGCAGGCGTGATTACTGCGCTCATGAAGAGCCTCCATTCGTAGTGTGCGAATGGGCGCCGTTGTGCGTTTAGTATCAGGCCAGGTGAGCCAGGCCGGACAACGCCCCATCCGAGCCTGACAGGTCGAACCTGCTGCAGCGCCCCTCGGACAGGTGGCGGGAGAACGGTATCAATCGAAGATGACCGTTTTGAAGCGGGTGCGATTATAGCCGTGTAGGCGACACTTCCCAAGCCTTTCTGTCGGTCATATGAAGATCGTTGATAGGTGGAATAGGCAATGCTGCATAGAGCTTGGGGCCGGGCTCTGCCATGATGTTGGCCATCATTCGGCAAGACGCTCTGGAGTGACCATGAACTTCCACACCCGCAAATGGGTAAAACCCGAAGACCTCAACCCCAACGGCACCCTGTTCGGCGGCAGCCTGCTGCGCTGGATCGATGAAGAAGCGGCCATCTACGCCATTGTCCAGTTGGGCAACCAGCGTGTCGTCACCAAGTACATCTCCGAAATCAACTTCGTCAGCGCCTCGCGCCAGGGCGACATCATCGAGTTGGGCATCACCGCCACCGAGTTCGGTCGTACCTCCATCACCCTGACCTGTGAAGTGCGCAACAAAATTACCCGCAAAAGCATCCTCACCGTGGAAAAAATGGTCTTCGTCAACCTTGGCGAAGACGGCCTGCCCGCGCCGCATGGCCGCACGGAGATCAAGTATGTGAAGGACCAGTTCCAGGACGACAACGTCACCGAGTAACAGCCGCGCAAGTCATGGGAATTGCCGACCGGCTGAGCGCGGGTGGCGCGCCGGCCTTTCCGCTCGGTTCGACCACCGTGGAAATGGCCAGGGCCTGGCGCATACCGGGCCACTGAACAGCCGCCGTCGTCGCGTGTCGTAGCTACAGGCACCCCTTGGATTCCGGTAGATCATGGCCACTCACGACGACGGCAAGACCCCCAATCTGTCGCAGGAAGAACAGCAGGACGTTGACAAGAACCAGCCGCCCCGTGCGGCGGTCCTGCATGAAATCATTCGCACCCAGGGCGACCAGGAACTGGAACGCAATGTGGCAGCCCTATGGTGGTCAGCCCTGGCCGCTGGCCTGACCATGGGCTTGTCATTGATGGGCATGGGTCTGCTCAATTCACGCCTGCCGGACGACGAGACGTTCAAGGTGATCGCCAGCTTCGGCTACTGCGCGGGTTTTCTCGCGGTGATCCTGGCGCGCCAGCAACTCTTCACCGAAAACACCCTTACCGCCGTGCTGCCGGTGATGAGCAAACCTACGCTGGCCAATGCCGGACGCCTGTTGCGATTGTGGACCGTGGTGCTGGTGGGCAACCTCTGCGGTACCTTGCTGGTGGCGTACGTGATGCTGCACCTGCCGATCTTCGACACCAAGACCGACCTGGCCTTCCTGGAAATCGGGCGCAAAGTGATGGAAAACGACCCAGGGCAGATGTTCGCCAAGGGCATCGTCTCCGGCTGGATGATCGCCACCATGGTCTGGATGATCCCGTCCATGGAAAGCGCCAAGCTGTGGATCATCATCCTGATTACCTACCTGATGGCGCTGGGTGACTTCACCCATATCGTCGTAGGCTCGGCGGAAGTGTCTTATCTGGTGTTTGCCGGCGAGCTGCCGTGGCGGGATTTCTGGCAGGTGTTCGCCGGGCCGACGCTGGCGGGCAACATTATTGGCGGCAGTTTCATCTTTGCGTTGATCAGCCATGCGCAGGTCCGCAGCGAGAGCAGCCTGCCGGGCAAGCAGGCTGCGGACCCCAGGCACCCGCCGCGGATCCGCAAGGATCAGTGAGCGTCAGGGGTGACCTGGGGCTCGTCCCGGGTCACGTGCTTGACCAGCTTGCCGATGCTCAAACCCTGCAGCAGGATCGACGACAGCACCACAATGTAGGTGATGCTCAGCAGCAGGTCGCGTTCCGGGCCAAGCGGCAACGCCAGCGCCAGAGCGACGGAAACCCCGCCACGCAGCCCGCCCCAGGTGAGGATGCGGATAGTGCCGCGCGGCACACTGCGCCAGTGTCGCAACAACAGGATCGCCGGGGCCACGGTGAGCAAGCGCGACAAGAGAATCGCCACTGCCAGCAGGCTGGCGGCGAACACGTGCAGCCAGTTGAACGGCAGTAGCAACAGCTCCATGCCGATCAGTGCGAACAACAGGGCGTTGAGCATGTCATCGAGCAGTTCCCAGAAACCGTCCAGGTAGCGACGCGTCATGTCGTTCATCGCCAGCTTGCGCCCCAGATTGCCGATGATCAGGCCCGCCACCACCATCGCAATCGGTGCCGAGACGTGCAGTTCGGTGGCCATCGCCGAACCGCCGATGACCAGGGCGAGGGTCAGCATGACCTCGATCTGGTGTTGTTCGATGCTCTTGATCATCAGGTACACCAGGTAACCGATCAGCCCGCCGAACACCACGCCGCCAATGGCTTCATGGGCGAACAGCAAAGCGGTCGCGCCCACCGTCGGCGTTTCGCCCAGTTGGGCGATACCCAGCAATACGGTAAACACCACCACGGCGGTGCCGTCGTTGAACAGCGACTCGCCGACGATGGTGGTTTTCAGTGGCTTGGACGCATTGGCGGTACGTAGCACGCCCAATACCGCAATAGGATCGGTGGGCGAAATGAGCGCGCCGAACAGCAGGCAGTACAGGAAGCTCACGTGCCAGCCGAACAGGGCGAAGATGTAGTACGCGAGGCTGCCGATCACCACCGTGGCGATCAACACGCCAAAGGTCGCCAGCAGGCCGATGGGCCAGCGGTAACTGCGCAGGTCGTTCAGGTTTACGTGCAGCGCGCCGGCGAACAGCAGAAAGGAGAGCATCCAGTTCATCAGCAGGTCGCCGAAGTCGATCTGGCCGATCAGTTGCTGGATGCGCTCTTCGAGACCGGGATAGCCGAGAACGCTCAGGCCTTGCAGGATCAGGGAAAACACCAGGGCAGTGACCATCACGCCGATAGTCGGCGGCAGACCGATAAAGCGGAAGTTCACATAGGTGAGCAGCGTGGTGAGGCAGATAAAGGCGGCGACAAGTTCAAGCATCCGGGGTCCTTGGAAGTGGGGTGGCGGAACATTATTGGGGGATGGACCGCAGTGGCGGCGCGAGGTTGCAGGGGCAGGACGCAAAACACCGATAGAACCTTTGCCAGTGCGGTGGCTCATAACGGTGGATGCGGCTTGCCGGGTTTAGTGCTAAAACTCTAATTTCTGCTTGAAAACAAAAAAGGAATCAGTGATGACGGTGGCCTTCTGGTGTGTGTTGATCGCAATTTTCCTGCCTTACCTGTGCACGGGTGTGGCCAAGTTCAGCCAAGGCAAGTTCGGCCCCCGGCAGAACCACGACCCGCGGGCTTTCCTGGACACCCTCGACGGTTTTGCCCGACGGGCCCATAACGCCCAGCTCAACAGCTTTGAAGTCACCCCGGCGTTTGCAGCGGCGGTGATTATCGCGCACCTGGCCGGCACGGCCGAATTGGTGACCATCAACGTATTGGCGGTGCTGTTTATCACCAGCCGCCTGCTGTACATCATCTGCTACCTGGCGGATTGGGCGATGTTGCGTTCGCTGGTGTGGTTCGTGGGCATGGCGCTGATTGCGAGTTTCTTTTTTGTCTCGATCTGAAGATTGACACATTCCAACGTGGGAGCTGGCTTGCCTGCGATCGCGCAGTGTCAGCCAGCAAAGAGGTATCTGGCGGGCCGCCATCGCGGGCAAGCCCGGCTCCCACACGGGTTCGGTGTTGTTCTTCAGGTTCCGGCAGGAGCATCGGGCACTTGCGGCAGCGCAGTACCTTTGGGCCACAACATCCAGATCTGACCCTGCTGCTTCATGTTGCCTGCCAGTTCACCCGCCGCATCGCCGGTGCCCCAGAACAAGTCCGCCCGCACTTCGCCGGTGATCGCACCGCCAGTGTCTTGCGCGGCGACGGGCCGGGCAATGGGCGAACCATCCGGCTTGGTGGTCGACAACCACAACAGGCTCCCCAGCGGGATCACCTTGCGATCCACCGCAACACTGTAGCCGGCGGTCAATGGCACGTTCAGCGAACCGCGCGGACCTTCGTTGCTGTCAGGGCGGGCGCTGAAGAACACGTAGCTGGGGTTGCTCGCCAGCAGTTCCGGGATGCGTTGCGGATGCGCCTTGGCCCAGGCGCTGATGGCGCCCATGGTCACGTCGTCCTTTTTCAATTCGCCTTGCTCCACCAGCCAGCGACCGATGGGCCGGTAAGGGTAGCCGTTCTGGTCGCCGTAACCGACGCGTAGTTGGCGACCGCCCGCCAGTTGAATGCGGCCCGAGCCCTGGATCTGCAGGAATTGCAGGTCCATCGGGTTGGTCAGCCAGGCAATCGGCTTGGCCGTGGACCCCTTGCCGTTGATAGCGCTGGCGTCGTCGTAGGGCTTGAGTACCCGACCTTCCAGGCGACCTCGCAGGCGCTTGCCCTTGAGTTCCGGGTAGATGGATTCCAGGTTGACGATGATGAGGTCATCCGGGACGCCGTACACCGGCACATTGGCGGTGGCGGTTTTGGTCAGGCTGCCGGGGTAGACCGGTTCGTAGTAGCCAGTGATCAAGCCGTTCGGGGTGTTGTCGGCCGAACGCAGGCCGTACACATCCAGGCGTTCTTTCAGAAACCCGCGAATCGCCACGGCGTTGCCGGGCACAGTCGACGCCGCGGCGCAGGTAGCGCCCCATACCGGGTCGGCCTTGAGACGTTGGCAGGCGCTGCGCCAGGACTCGAAACCGGCCAGCAGGTCGGCGTCGGAGACCGTCGGCAGCGAGTCCCACGGCGCGCTCACATAGGTGGCGACGGCATGGGGTTTGACGATTTCATCTTTGGCCGCATCCTTACCGCTGTCGCAGCCGGCCAGCAGCGCGATCATCGGCAGAGCCCACGCCAGGCGGCGACTCCAGAGTTTCGAGGTGACATTCATACAAACGATTCCTGAAGCGATTGCCCGCCGTTTCATGTGTGCGAGCAACCCTCATTATTAATAGGGCTATTGGTCTTTGCGGGCGGGGCGAGGATACTGGCCGCCGTTTCCCGTGACCTTGAAGCCACCATGACTTTTAAACGACTGACCGTTCTATTGCTGGCCTGCCTCACCCTTTGCGCCTGTGGTGGCGTGGATCCGAATTCGCCCCTGGGCCAGCGCAAGGCAATCTTCAAGCAAATGCTCAAGACTGGCGAAGACCTGGGCGGCATGCTGCGTGGGCGTATCCCGTTCGACGGCGCTGGATTTGCCGAAGGTGCGGTGAAGCTCGATGCGTTGTCCCATGAGCCGTGGAAACATTTCCCGAGTGTTCGTGAGGACGGCCACACCAGCGCCAAGGACGATGTGTGGCAGCAGCAGGCCCGTTTTCAGCAACTGGCCCGCAACCTGGAAGCGGCCACCGCTGAATTGGTGACGGCCAGCCAGGTGCAACCTTATACGGTCAGCAACCTGGGGCCCGCAGTGCAGAAGGTCGAAGATGCCTGCAGCGCCTGCCATAAACAGTTCCGGGACCACTGATCGGGTTTACTTGTCGAGCTCTTCCACCGCGTCTTGCAGGTCCTTGCGGGATTGGGCGAGCTTTTCCTTGCGCTTGTTGATCTTGTCCGCGTCACCCTTCTTCATGGCCTTGTCGAGGTCGGCTTGGCGGCGGCTGACTTCATGCTTGGCGTCGAGCACCTTGTTTTCCCGCTCTTTCTTCAGCGAAGCATCGGTGCAGTTGGCGGTGACTTCACCCAGGGCTTTTTCCAGGCCGGCCTGTTGTGCGCTGTTGCCATGGGCCTTGGCCTGTTCGATCTGGGTCGTGATGTCCTGGCGCTTGGCGGCGCAGCCGGTGAGTGGTGGCGCTTCTTCCGCGGCCAATAGTGACGTGGTCAGGAAGCTTGTCAGCAGGGCAAAGGGGGCTAGAAATTTCATGTGGGGCTCCAGGGGGCGCAATCTGATGGCCGGATAGGGTTCAAAAACCCTCTATCCCGGCCACGCGTAAGGTGTCAGCCAAGGCCTGTACCTGCGGGTCGTGAAAAAAGGCGCTCAGTTGCGCCGCGCGACCCGGGCCGATGCCATCGATGGCCAGCCAGGCTTGGGTATCTCGGGCGACCAGCGTTTGCCAGTCACCGTCCAGGTTGTTGCGTGCCGCCGGGGGGACGCCCAGCGCTTTGAGCCATTGTGCAAAGGGGCGTCGCCGGGCGCTGTCGAGGCTCTCGATCAAGCGCGCGCGGCTGCGATCACCGAAGCCATCAATGTTAGCAAGCTCTGCCGCATCAAGGGTTAACCAATCGAGGAAGCCAGCGATTAGACCGGCCTGAATCAATACGTTCCAGGTCTCGCGACCTATATGGGGCAATGCCAGGCCTTGCGGCCCGCTCAACCAGGCGAGGCGGGCCAGTAACTGCTCTTCGCAGCCTGGGTCCAGTTGCCAGCAACTGAGGGCGTGGAAGTTCGAGGCGTTCGGGGCTTGCACATCGACCCTGGTCGGATTGCGCAGAATCACTTCGTCCAGCCGTGGAATAACTTGCCCCGCGAGACTGATGGACACCTGGTCGCCGGGGCGGATATCCAGTGTTTGCCAACGTTTCACCGAACCGGCACTGACCCGGCTGATCAGCCGGTCGTCCAGCCGTACAGGTTCAAGTTCCAGCATGGGCGTGATGCGCCCCGTGCGGCCGATCTTGAACGTTACGTTCTGCACCAGGGCCAGGGCACTGGCTGTCGGGTACTTCCAGGCGACCGCCCAGTAAGGCGTGCCGACCTGCCAGCGCTGTGCGCGTGCGCGTTGTGCCTGGTGCAGCACCACGCCATCGCTGGCGAAAGGCAAGGGATGGTTGTACCAGTAGGTGCGCCAATGCGCGGCTTGAGTCATGCCCTGAATGGGTTGGCTGTAGCGCTGGGTATCGGTGAAGCCCCAGCGGGTCAGGCTGGCCAGGCGCTCGGTGAATTCGTCCGGCCCTTCAGGCCAGGCCCAGACGAACAGACCTATTCGCGCCGCGTCGGCATCGCCCAGGGTTCGACGGTTCATCAGCCCGGCCACTTTGCTTCGGGCATTGAGCCCGCCCTGTGCCGATTGCACATGGTCGTCCAGGCGCCAATAAAGCTCGCCTTGCAGCGCCAGGTCGATGGGTTCCGGCAGTTGCTGGACGATAGCCGGGATCCGCCGTGCGGAGGCTGACCAGTCATGCCCCAGCTCACCATCGCCCCGACTGATCACCTGATGCAGGTTGCCCTTGCGATAGACCAGCGTCACGGCGACGCCGTCGACCTTGGGTTGAATCCAGACCGCCTGGCGCGTGCCCAGCCATGATTCGACGGCGTTTTCGTCCGGCAGTTTTTCCAGTCCGGTATGCACGACCGGATGGCGTAGGGTGCCTCGCGAACTGGCCAGCGGGTTGTTGGCTGGCGTGGTGACTTGCGGGGAGCAGTGCTGCCAGCCTGCAAGGCGTTGGCGAGCCTGGTCGTATAGCTCGTCATTGACGGAGGATTGGCCTAGCCGGTGGTAACTGTCATCCCACTGGCGGATCTGTTCGGCGAGGACCCGGACCTGTAATTGCACATCGTCAGGGCATTCCTGCGCCCAGGCCATGAACGCAGCGGAGCAGAGTAAAAGAGTGACCAGCAAACGCATCATGAGCATCCTTGCCCGAAAAGGACGCACAGCCTAAGTGATCCGCCCGGTGATAAAAAAGCCCCGACAGTGCGGGGCTTTTTACCGGGTGTTTCCGTTTACTTGAACAGGCCGCCCAAGGCTTTTACGGCGTCGTTCTTGTCGGCCTTGGCTTCCTGGGTTTGTTGCTTGGCGTCGGCCTTGGCCTGGGTTTGCGCCAATTTGTTGCAACCCTTGTTGACCTGCTCCTGAGCGGCTTTGAAGGCTTTCACCGACAGGGCATCGTTCTTGGCTTCGGCGGCGTCGATCTTGGTTTGCAGGTCTTTGGCGTGCTGCTGACAGTCGCCGGAGTTGCCGCCACCCAGTTGGGCGCTCAAGGCGCCACCCAGTGCGCTCAGGTCGGCGGTGTGGGCCGGCAGGGCATACAGGCTGAGCAGAAGAGCGACGGGGGCGAGCGTGGAGATGCGCATGAAAAACCTCAATGTTCGATTGCCTGCGCACGTGTCTGCCCCGGGCTGACGCAGGGCAATATCCAGATAAGGTGAGGGGCCCGGGAGGGCGCGGATTCTAGTGGGCCATCATGGGTGCCGCAAGGTTTGGATCCAAAAATCGTGAAGTCCGTCCCGCAAACTTCCAGGCAATAAAAAGCCCCGCCGGGAAATCCCGGCGGGGCTCTGTTTGCCGTAGGCGATTACAGACCGGCGGCGGTGCGCAGGTCGTTGGCGCGGTCGGTTTTTTCCCAGGTGAACGTCGTGAAGGTGTCGTCGCCGACGGTCTTCTGCGCAGGGGTACGACCGAAGTGACCGTAGGCTGCGGTGTCCTGGTACATCGGGTGCAGCAGGTCGAGCATGGTGGTGATCGCGTAAGGGCGCAGGTCGAAGATCTCGCGCACCAGCTTGATGATCTTGTCGTCGCTGATCTTGCCGGTGCCGAAGGTGTTCAGCGAGATCGACGTAGGCTGGGCCACGCCGATGGCGTAGGACACCTGAATCTCGCAGCGTTCGGCCAGGCCGGCGGCAACGATGTTCTTGGCCACGTAACGACCGGCGTAAGCTGCCGAGCGGTCAACCTTGGACGGGTCTTTGCCCGAGAACGCGCCACCGCCATGACGGGCCATGCCGCCGTAGCTGTCGACGATGATCTTGCGACCGGTCAGGCCACAGTCGCCCACGGGGCCGCCGATGATGAACTGACCGGTCGGGTTGATGTGGAACTGGGTGTCCTTGGTCAGCAGTTCGGCCGGCAGCACGTGCTTGACGATCAGCTCCATCACGCCTTCGCGCAGGTCGGCGTAGGGCACATCGGGGTTGTGCTGGGTCGACAGGACGACCGCGTCGATGCCGACCACTTTGCCGCCTTCATAGCGGCAGGTCACCTGGGACTTGGCATCCGGGCGCAGCCACGGCAGCAGGCCGGATTTACGGGCTTCGGCCTGACGTTGCACCAGTTGGTGAGAGAAAGTGATCGGCGCCGGCATCAGCACGTCGGTTTCGTTGCTGGCGTAGCCGAACATCAGGCCCTGGTCGCCGGCGCCCTGGTCTTCCGGCTTGGCGCGGTCGACACCCTGGTTGATGTCCGGGGACTGCTTGCCGATGATGTTCATCACGCCGCAGGTCGCGCCGTCGAAGCCCACGTCGGAGCTGGTGTAGCCGATGTCGGTGATCACGTCACGAACGATCTGCTCCAGGTCAACCCAGGCCGAAGTGGTCACTTCGCCCGCGATGATCGCCACACCGGTTTTCACCAGGGTCTCGCACGCCACCCGGGCGAACTTGTCTTCAGCAATGATGGCGTCCAGCACCGCATCAGAAATCTGGTCGGCGATTTTGTCCGGATGCCCTTCAGACACGGACTCGGAGGTGAAAAGGGAGTATTCGCTCATCTCGATGTTTTCCTGATATTTACCGATGGTGAGTGTCGCCAGCCGGTCGCTGAAAGTGGCGGACCTGAATCTGGAAACCATTACGTAAACCTACATAGAGGCTTTCCCCGGGAGCCAGTCCCGCAGCGGTGGCCCAACGGGCCAGATCGTCCTGTTCAAACCCCAGCCAGAGATCACCGCAGGCCTCCTTGGCCCAACTCTGGTTGTGGCTGCATAAATCCGTCACCAGCAGGCTGCCGCCGGGGTGAAGCAACCCGGCCATTTGCTTGAGGGCGTCGGCTGGAGCAGCAAAATGATGCAGGACCATGTTCAGTACCACGCAATCGGTGCGCAGGCTGGTGTCTTTCAACGCGTCGGCCAATTGCAGAGTGACGTTGCCCAAGGCTTCGCGTTCGCACAGTTGGCGTGCCAGTTCGAGCATCGCCGGGCTGTTGTCGAGCGCCGTGACCTGATGGAAGCGGCGCGCCAGGTCGGGCAGGAAACCGCCATCCCCGGGGCCGACTTCCACTGCCGTGGCTTCATCGCTGAAGCTCAGCTTGTCCAGCAGGGCCAGCACGCTGTCGCGGTATTGGGACAAGCCGGCAATCAGGTCTTGCTGGGCGCGGAATTTCTCCGCAACCCGTGAGAAAAAGTCCTGGCTGGCCGCCGCACGCTGCCCATGGACCTGGCCGATGCGCGCTTGCACCTCGGTCGGCAGGCTCAGTTCATCCACCTCGTCGAGCAGGGCGGCGTGCAGCTTGCCGCCAAGCAGATCGGTGTGGGGCAGGGCACGGCGGTAGAAAATCGCATTGCCTTCACGGCGAGTGGCCACCAGATCGGCCTGGGCCAGGACCTTCAAGTGGTGGCTCATGCCGGACTGGCCGATGGCGAAGATCTGCGCCAGTTCCAGTACGCCGAAGGAGTCGTTGGTCAGCGCGCGCAATACGTTCAGACGCAACGGATCGCCGGCGGCCTTGCACAAGGCTGCCAGTTCTTCACTGTCGTCGGATCGCAGAGAGGGCGCGGATATATTCATAAGGCCAGCAGTCTAGTGACGGGTTCGAGTCCCTGCAAGGTCAATATCAAAAAGTTTTGATATTGATCGATAAGTGGCGGTTATAAGCAGTCGCGATAACGTCTGGACGAACCAGTGACCGGTTTCTGCAGTGCATTGCGCGGCAAACCGCAGGAAAAACACCTTGAAGTGACTATCTGTCATTGCCCGCAGGCGGTGGCTGAGGGAAAATGCCGGTCCTTTTTTCCGTTTCTTTTCAGCAGACCCCAGGAGATCAGCGATGCCCAGCCGTCGTGAGCGTGCCAACGCCATTCGTGCCCTCAGCATGGATGCCGTGCAAAAAGCCAACAGCGGCCATCCCGGTGCCCCGATGGGCATGGCGGATATCGCCGAGGTACTTTGGCGTGACTACCTGAAACACAACCCGAGCAACCCATCGTTCGCCGACCGTGACCGCTTCGTGCTGTCCAACGGCCACGGCTCGATGCTGATCTACTCGCTGCTGCACCTGACCGGCTACGACGTCACCATCGACGACCTCAAGAGCTTCCGCCAGTTGCACAGCCGCACCCCGGGCCACCCGGAATTCGGTTACACCCCGGGCGTCGAGACCACCACCGGTCCGCTGGGTCAGGGCCTGGCAAACGCCGTGGGTTTCGCGCTGGCTGAAAAAGTGCTGGGCGCGCAGTTCAACCGCCCTGGCCACGACATCGTCGATCACCACACCTACGTGTTCCTGGGTGATGGCTGCATGATGGAAGGCATTTCCCACGAAGTCGCTTCCCTGGCCGGTACCCTGGGCCTGGGCAAGCTGATCGCCTTCTACGATGACAACGGCATCTCCATCGACGGCGAAGTCGAAGGCTGGTTCACCGATGACACCCCGAAGCGTTTCGAAGCCTACAACTGGCAGGTGATCCGCAACGTCGACGGCCACGACCCGGAAGAAATCAAGACCGCCATCGACACCGCCCGCAAGAGCGCGCAGCCGACCCTGATCTGCTGCAAGACCACCATCGGTTTCGGTTCGCCGAACAAGCAGGGCAAAGAAGACTGCCACGGCGCTCCATTGGGTGACGCGGAAATCGCCCTGACCCGCGAAGCCCTGAAGTGGAACCATGGCCCGTTCGAAATCCCGGCCGACATCGCCGCCGAATGGGATGCGAAAGAAAAAGGCCTGGCGACCGAAGCCGAGTGGGACCAGCGTTTCGCGGCCTACTCCGCCGAATTCCCGGAGCTGGCCAACGAGCTGGTACGCCGCCTGGCTGGCGACCTGCCTGCCGACTTCTCGGAAAAGGCCTCGGCCTACATCGCTGAAGTCGCGGCCAAGGGCGAAACCATCGCCAGCCGTAAAGCCAGCCAGAACACCCTGAACGCGTTCGGCCCGCTGTTGCCGGAAGTGCTGGGCGGTTCGGCTGACCTGGCCGGTTCCAACCTGACCCTGTGGAAAGGCTGCAAAGGCGTTTCGGCTGAAGACGCCAGCGGCAACTACATGTACTACGGCGTACGTGAGTTCGGCATGAGCGCCATCATGAACGGCGTTGCCCTGCACGGTGGCCTGGTGCCTTACGGCGCGACCTTCCTGATGTTCATGGAATACGCGCGCAACGCCGTGCGCATGGCCGCGCTGATGAAGAAGCGCGTGATCCATGTGTACACCCACGACTCCATCGGCCTGGGCGAAGACGGCCCGACGCACCAGCCGGTCGAGCAACTGACCAGCCTGCGCACCACGCCGAACCTGGACACCTGGCGCCCCGCCGACGCGGTGGAATCCGCCGTGGCCTGGAAACACGCCATCGAGCGCAAGGACGGCCCTTCGGCGCTGATCTTCTCGCGTCAGAACCTGCAGCATCAGGTGCGCACCGACGCGCAGATCGCCGACATCAGCCGTGGTGGTTATGTGCTCAAGGACTGCGCCGGCGAGCCGGAGCTGATCCTGATCTCTACCGGTTCCGAAGTGGGCCTGACCGTTCAGGCGTACGAGAAACTGACCGAGCAAGGCCGCAAGGTGCGTGTGGTTTCCATGCCGTGCACCAGCGTGTTCGAAGCCCAGGACGCCGGCTACAAGCAATCGGTACTGCCGTTGCAGGTCAGCGCGCGTATCGCCATCGAAGCGGCTCACGCCGACTACTGGTACAAGTATGTGGGCCTGGAAGGTCGTGTGATCGGCATGACCACCTATGGTGAGTCGGCACCGGCGGCAGCGTTGTTCGAAGAGTTCGGCTTCACCCTGGACAACATCCTGGGTCAGGCTGAAGAGCTGCTGGAAGACTAAGTCAGTCTGCGTTGTTTGAACTGGCGCTATCGCGGGCAAGCCCGCTCCCACATTTGGATCGCGGTCT